>QHZC01000486.1:594-4870 GCA_003224515.1 Acidobacteriota bacterium | reverse complement strand
CGAAAGAGGCTCAACAGCGAAACGCGAGAATGGGGAAGGCAGGTGGCGGCCATCGCCAGAATCTTGGAGGCCTCGTAAGGGGGAACGATGTCCATGTTGCGAAATATAGCAAGCGGGCTTCGATCACTGTTCCGAAAGGAACAGACCGATTTGGAGTTGGACGACGAGCTGTGCACCTACTTGGAAATGGCCGCCGCAGAAAAAATGAAGCAGGGCATGAGCCGCAAGGATGCGCTTCGAACGGTCCGTTTGGAGCGGGGGAGCCTTGAGGCTACGAAGGAAGTCATCCGCACCGCCGGCTGGGAATTCCTCGTGGAGACGTGTTTGCGGGATTTGCGCTATGCGGCACGCGGACTGCGACGAAACCCCGGCTTCGCAACCGTTGCGATTCTCTCTCTCGCCTTGGGCATCGGCGCGAATAGCGCCATCTTTTCGGTGTTCGACGGTGTGATGCTCAAGTCCCTCCCGGTCGAAAAGCCCCAAGAATTACGCCGTATTCGGTTGGAAGCCCGAACCAGGAATTCAGGCCGCTTCTCCTATATTGAATTTGAGCGGCTGCGCGACTCTTCGCAAACTTCTAGCGGAATGGCGGCGATGAGCCGGGTCGTAAACGTCAACTTGCGCGTCGATGGCGAGCGGCAACAGGAATCGGCAAGGATGCAGCTTATCTCGGGCGAATACTTTCCATTGTTGGGTGTATATCCCATCCTTGGCCGAACGCTGGCGCCGGACGACAACCGAACGCTGAGTGAACATCCGGTTGCCGTGATCAGCGGCAGTTATTGGCAGCGGCGGTTCGGCGGCACACCCAATATCTTGGGCCAAGCAATAGTTTTGAATGGCGCGCATTTCATCATCGTCGGTGTCGCCCCGCGCAGTTTCTCAGGTGTTTGGATGGAAGCGCCGGTGGATGTCTGGGTCCCGCTAATGATGCAAGCGGACGTTCGTTACGCGCAGCACTACAGCGCCAGCAACAGTGATTCCACAAAACCGTGGGTTCCCCAGGAAGGGATCCGCTGGCTGGACCTGATTCTTCGTGTAAAGCGGGGATCTGAATCCGAGGCCATGGCTTCAGTGAATGCAGTATTCCAGCAGTGGGTCGGGAGAGAAGCTGAGAGCGTTGGCAATCTCGAGGAACGAAAGTTGTTTTTGCAACGCGCATTAGTCCTTGATCCATTCAATCGCGGATTTTCCGATGTGCGTCGGGACTTCGCCGCCCCCTTATTTGTGCTGATGGCCATGGTCGCTTTGGTGTTGCTGGTTGCCTGCGCGAATATTGCAAATCTTCTTCTTGCGCGAGGAGCCGCTCGGCAGCGTGAGATAGCTGTTCGGCTGTCGATTGGCGCCAGCCGCGCTCGCCTGATTCGGCAATTGTTGACCGAAAGCGTGCTGCTCTCAAGCGTCGGAGCCGCATTGGGTTTATTGGTGGCCCACTGGGGCAGCGCGCTCTTGGTACGGATGGCTGCTGGCGTGAAAGCAGGCCCTGCTCCCATAGCCGCTGGCGTGGACGGCCATGTGCTGATCTTCACGGCTGCTTTGGCCGTGTGTACCGGGATACTCTTCGGGTTGGCGCCGGCGTTTCGTATGACTCGCGTGGAATTGAACGCCGCCCTAAGGGCGGACACGCACAGCGTCCGCACACGTTCCCGAATGAGCCTGACGAAGATGCTCGTCAGTTCCCAGGTGGCGCTCTCCTTGGTGCTCGTCGTGGGAGCAGGCTTGTTTGGCAAGAGCTTGCGGAATCTCTTGCACCTGGACGGGGGCTTCGACCGGGAACATTTGTTGACCGTAAGAATAGATCCCCAGAGTTTCGGCTACGACAAAGCACAATTAGAGGATATCTCTCGCCAGCTCGTGGAACGTGTGCAATCCATTCCCGGTGTTCATTCCGCAGCTATGGCCGGGTGCGGGCTATCAGACAATTGTTACAACTTCGAAGATGGTCTGCAAATCATGGGTTACCAGACCCACCCCGGCGAACAGATGCTGGTTCAGGGAAATATCGTCGGCCCCAAATACTTTTCAACGGTCGGGATGCAATTGCTCGAAGGTCGCGACTTCAGCGATCGCGATAACGAAAAGTCCCCGATAGTTTCAATTATCAATGAAGCCATGGCACGCCGGTATTTTGCGGGGCGCAGTGCGATCGGTCAGCGCTTCGGCAGCGGGACTTATAATCGCGAGATAATTGGCCTGGTTCGCGACGCCCGCGTTAGTAGTGTTCAAGAAGCCCCGGTGCCGATGGCCTACTATTTTCTTCCACAGATGATGGCGCCTGCAGAAGCAATGGAAGTCAGGACGGCCGCAGACCCGCGATGGAGTGTCGAGGAAGTGAGGAAGGTGGTCACTGACGTTGATCCGAACCTCCCGATTCGCTCGGTGACCACACTTTCCGACCAGGTGAACGAGAACGTGACGCAGGAGCGTCTGGTTGCGTTTCTGACGTTTGTGTTTGGCGGACTGGCACTCGGGCTGGCCTGCTTTGGCTTGTACGGAGTGATGTCTTATGCGGTTTCGCGGCGCACTCCGGAACTGGGGATTCGAATGGCGTTGGGTGCCTCCCGCCACCAAGTACTTTGGAATGTCCTTCTAGAGTCTTTAGGGCTCGTTGGTCTTGGGCTCGCGCTTGGTGTGCCCTCAGTCCTAGCTGCTTCGAAATTGCTGTCTGGACTGCTGTTCGGCTTGACCGCGAGCGATCCCCTGACGATCTCGGGGGCAGTCGTGATTCTGGTAGGGGTAGCGGGCATCGCTGCCTCCATCCCGGCGTTCCGTGCGGCAAGGGTCGATCCCCTGGTTGCCCTTCGCTATGAATAATTTCCCGCTGCTTGCCGACTCTCAAAGCGAAAGAGGCTCAACAGCGAAACACGGGAATGGGGAGGGCAAGTGGGGGTGATCGCCAGAATCTTGGAGGCGTCGTAAGCGAACCGTGTCATTGCTGCGAAGCATCGCTGGCGGACTCCGATCGCTGTTCCGAAGGGAACGCGTCGAAGGGGAGTCGGACGAAGAGGTACGCGGCTTCCTGGAGATGGCGGCCGAGGAAAAAACTAATCGGGGGATGAACCGCAAGGATGCGCTTCGAGAAGTGCGATTGGAGACGGGGAATCTTGAGGTTGCGAAGGAAATCGTCCGCGCTGCCGGCTGGCAATCTCTTGTGGAGACGTGCTGGCAAGATTTGCACTTCGCCGCTCGCATGCTGCGCAACCCCGGCTTCACGGCGGTTGCTGTCCTCACGCTCGCACTTGGGATTGGCGCAAATACGGCGATTTTCAGCTTGACGAATGCGGTGCTGCTGAAGGCCCTCCCCGTCAACAAGCCATCCCAATTGGTTCTGTTTGGGCCGGGCAAGTGGGGCGGAATGACCGCGCTGACACTTTCCAGTGTGCGACTGTTGTTGTGAAACAGCAGCAGCGGTTCTTTGTAGCTGACATGACTCGAAAGCGACTCGATCTGGTCATCCGGATGGCCGTTGGCAATGAAGAGATCCACGTTACCGTCGTTGTCATAATCAAAAAAATTCACGGCCCATCCGCTCATCAGCCGCGTCAAGCGGCCGAGACCCATCGGCCCTGCCTGGTCGTCGAAAGAAAGGTCATGACTGTTGCGGTAAATGGATTACATTTCCTGATCCACATTCGTGACGAAGAGACCCTGCCAACCGTCCTGATCAAAATCTGCCGAATCCGCAACCATGCCGGAACGCTCGCGGCCGTTTTGGCTATAGGCCACACCCGCTTCGAGGGCAGCGTCCTCGAACTTTCCATTGTGCTTATTCACGAAGAGGAAGTTGGGAATCGTGTCGTTGGCGACAAACAGATCCATCCAGCCATCATTGTTGATGTCCGTAGCGACGACACCCCAGGCTTTTCCCATCGCCTTGGAGATGCCTGATTCCTGGCTGACGTCTTTGAACGTGCCGTCTCCATTGTTGTGAAACAGCCAGCTTGCCGCGGGGGAATAAGCGCGGGGAATGCAATAGAAGCGCTCCCCGGTCTTCTCGTTGCCGCAGAATTTGTTTTTGGACCTGTCGAAGTCCACGAAGCGGCACACGAATAAATCCAGCTGGCCATCATTGTCCTAATCAAACCACACGGCGCTGGAAGCCCAGCCGGGTCGGCCAAGCCGGCCTTTTTCGTCGCATCTGTAAACGTCCCATCGCCATTGTTGATACAGAATGCTGCGGCCATACTGCGTCACGTAGAGATCGGGCAAGCCGTCATTATCATAGTCTCCTACGGCGGCGCCCATCCCGTAGCCGCCGCCGGGAACACCCGCTTTT
>QHZC01000486.1:0-392 GCA_003224515.1 Acidobacteriota bacterium | reverse complement strand
AGAAGCGGCGCGGGAGTTGGTGCGAACCTTCGCGGTTTCCTCCAGTTGGGCCCTAGCGGCAAGGAAATGCTAGCGAGTTCAGCCAAGGAACCGTTGCCGACAAGAGACAGCCCCTTGAGGAATTGCCGTCGCGTCCACCGTGGCATCAGTATTTCTTCGCGGCACTCAGAGTTTGCGTTAGCATCTGCGGGCTCATCACGATTCGCTGTCAATCCGTTCGGCGGCGCGATTTGCCGACCGGGTGGCCGCTTCCATGCCCCAGTTGAGGTTGTCCGCGTAGGCTCCCGCGAAATGGATTCTTCCGTGAGGTTCGACGAGCGCCGGCCAAAGCCGCGTCAGTTCTCCGGGAGGATAGTTCAGGGTTTCGCACGCCATGACCCATGGGTCGCTCG
>QHZC01000485.1:5715-6951 GCA_003224515.1 Acidobacteriota bacterium | reverse complement strand
CCGGGCACTGAAACAGGTGTGGGAATTACTTCGCACTTGGAGCTAAAATTTGGGGATGGTTTGCCAAGAACGCATTCACAGTTGGCTCCACTCGCTCTTCTCCGATTGCCGCTTCGCCTTCCGCATGCTCCGCAAATCTCCCGGCTTCACCGGGGTCACGGTCCTCACTCTCGCACTCGGCATCGGCGCCAACACTGCCATCTTTAGCTTGATTGACGCCGTCCTGCTTCGCTCTCTCCCCGTCCGCGAACCGCATCGCCTCGTGGTGTTCCAGTGGACCGCGCACAATTCCCCGAACCTAAAGGGACACTACAATTACATGTCCTGTCCAGCCGCGAATGCAGGCGCAACTGGCGAACACGGCTGCTGGTTTTCCTATCCGATGTTTCAACAATTTCACTCCAAGCAAGATGCGTTTTCCACTGTCGCGGCGCTGTGCGGAAACGTTGGACTCAACCTGAGAGGCAACGGCCCGGCCAGTTTCGTGCAAGGGGAAATGGTTTCAGGAGACTTTTTTGAAACGCTCGGCGTCGGACCATCGCTCGGACGCACGCTCAATCCCTCGGACGACACGCCTGGCGCACCGCCCGTCGCGGTCCTTTCCTACGGCTTTTGGCAAAGCTCCTTCGGTGCCGATCCTGCCGTCGTAGGAAGAACTGTTTGGCTGAACAATGTCCCCGTAACGATTGCCGGAGTTGCGGCGAAGGAATTTTCCGGTGGCGCTCCGCCTCCAGAACGCGCAAAGGATCCAGATTCTGGTCACGGACGCCGACGTTCGATCATGGCCTCCCGGGGATGTCGTGTATGACGACGCTGTCTTCCTTCCGGAAGAAATGCCGGAAGGTGAGTACGATCTCGCGCTCGCCCTTGTCGACCCGGTCAATCGAGATCCGAAGGTGAAGCTTGCTATTGCCGGCAGCGATGCAGATGGCTGGTATCCCTTGGGACGAATCCGAGTTGGGCAGGAGGCGGAGGCTCATGACCGAAAGTGAGGCGCCAACAAAACGGGCCTCTTGCTGACGGCGAAAGCACATTATCGCGAGGCCATGAAGCAGATCGACACAGAGAACAACCACGAGTTGCAGAGCACGACAGGTCAGTATCGAATCGGCCAGTTCGTCCCCCGGTTCTTCTTCTGCAAGGAGCATCAAATGGCAATCAAACTGAGTCGACGATCTTTCGTTTCCTTGACCTCGGCGGGATTGGTATGATCGTGCTCTCTGGCGGCTGGTGCCG
>QHZC01000485.1:1285-5689 GCA_003224515.1 Acidobacteriota bacterium | reverse complement strand
TGGTCCGGCATGACATGGTCTGCGACTATTTGAAGAAGACTGCCGCGGGGATCTCATCGCAGTGCTTGTCCGATGTCCGGGACCTGGCTGACTGGAAAGCCAAGCGCGCACTTCTGCGACAGCATTTGATGTACATGCTTGGTCTCGATCCCTTACCGAAGCGCACGCCGCTTCATGTACGGATTACGGGGACATTGGAGCGCCCGAACTATCGAATCGAAAAGATCGTTTTCGAGAGCATGCCCGGTCTCTACGTTACAGGGAATTTCTATTTGCCGCGCCACGCACCTGGCCCCTATCCGACCATTCTATATTTGTGCGGTCATGCGCCAAGTCCGTCAGGCGCAAAATCGAATTACCAGGACCGCGCCGCTTGGTTTGCCTCCAAGGGGTACTGTTGTCTGATCCTCGACACGCTTGAATTCGGCGAAGTGCCGGGAATCCACCACGGTATTCATGATTTGAATCTATGGAACTGGCTGTCCCTGGGATACACGCCGGCGGGAACCGAGGTGTGGAATGCCATCCGCGCGCTGGACTACCTTGACACGCGTCCTGAGGCCGACAAGTCCCGCATCGGCGTGACGGGCATTTCGGGGGGCGGCGCCGTAACTTGGTACGTTGCGGCCGTCGACGAGCGAGTGGCGGCGGCGGCTCCGGTCTGCTCCACTTATGCGTTCGGTTCGCAAGCCGCCCATTGGGTGGCAGCGGGCCAGTGCGACTGCATTTACTTCCACAATACTTTTCTGGTGGACTTTCCCATCGTAGGAGCACTGATCGCACCGCGGCCCTTACTAATCCTGGGAGGCCGGCGAGATCCCGATTTTCCACCTGACGGTTTCCACGAAGTCTTCCAAAAGGCGAAGAGGATTTATGATCTCTATGCGCGACCGGATGCGGGTCCGGAGCGAATCGGGCTGGTGGATGACGACGTCGGACACGAGGACTCCCCGCTGATCCTTGCCGAAGCGCGTCGATGGATGGACCAATGGGTGAAAAAGGGCGCACCTTCTCGCGATCCGGAAACAGTCGAAAAGGAAAAGCCGGGAGACTTGGCGGTTTTGTCGCGCTTGCCACGCGATGCCGTCAACTACAGAATTCAGAATCTGCTGATTCCCACGGCTCCCCTGAAAAATTGGTCGACGGGGGCGGCGTGGAACGAGCGTCGCCAACAACTGCTCGCGGAGCTGAAGGACAAAGTGTTTCGATGGTTCCCCGAGAGCCGGACTGAATTTGAGACGGCAGCTAACCAGTCGACCTCGGGGTGGGGCCCGGGGTGGTTGGCGTCTTACGGCGATTACCGCGATGTTGAATTCACGAGCGAGCCCGGGATCCGTGTTCGGGCCAGGGTTCTCTCGCCGAAAGGGGATGCAGGTAAAGCGCCGGTCCTTCTCTACGTCAAGCGACCAGGCGATTCCATCTACTTCCTCGACATGGACGAGCTTCTACCCATCTTCGGTCGCTACAAGGTGGTCATCTTTTACCCCAGATTAACCGAGCAGTCCGTAAGTGCTCCGGACTACGCGGAGATTGAGCGGACCGCTTCGTGGACGGGCCGCACGGTGGCAAGCATGCAAGTCTGGGACATCCTGCGCGCCATTCAGTGGATCGTCACCGAAGAAAAACCCTCGTCGCCCTCCATCGCTGTCTCCGGAAAAGACGGTATGGGCATTTTGGGCCTTTACGCTGCTCTCTTCGACGAACATGTGAAGCAGGTGATTCTCGACAATCCTCCGGCATCCCACTGGCAAGGTCCGGCGCTCCTGAATATTTTGCGCGTCTCGGACATTCCGGAGGTGGCCGCTGCTTTCGCGCCGCGACGGCTGGTATTCATAACGGAGGCCCCCAAGCCCTTCGATTACACTAGGAGGGTCTACAAACTCCTCGGGAAACCAGACAGTCTCGTCCATGCGGGAAGCTTACCGGAAGCGTTGCAGGTTTGTAATTACGGTTCGCCATGAGCGCTCTGATCTCCCTGCTGCTGGTCCTCGCACCCGCTTGCGGCGCACTCTGCCGGCCCGAAGACAAACAACCTTGGCTGGAACTGTCGAAGCCCCATTTCGCAAGAGTGGAGAAATCGCGCCAAGCAGCCCTGATGGTTCTGCAGGCTGAGCCTTCCGATGCGACCGCGCTCATGAGTTTGTTGGAAAACCAATTGCTCCTTCGCCAGCGAGCCGAAGCCCGGCTCTCCGCGCAAAAGTTGACACGCTTGCTCAGCCCCCGCGATCCTCGATACTTTCGGGTCGCAAGCCTCTTGGCGGCCCACCAGGACTATGTTGCCGCAATCCCGTTGATGGAGAATGTGCAGCGCGAGTTCCCTCAATCTTATGAAGTGAACTTCAATCTGGCACTCGCCTTTTTTTATAGCCAAGCTTATGAGAAGGCCGCGGAGACACTTGGGCCGTTGGTCCGCCATGATCCTCAGGCGGAAGCCTACAACCTGCTGGCCATGGTAGAGGAGCAGCGACAACGCTATCTCGAGGCGGTCAGTGCATTCCAGAAAGCCGCCGAACTCGAGCCTCGCAACGAAGATTATCGCTTTGACTACGGGTACGAATTGTTGCGGCACCAGACAACCGATGCAGCGATCGCTGTTTTTGCCAGCGGCGTGCGCGATTTCCCGAGCTCTGGGAAGTTGCGCATTGGTCTAGGCTGCGCGTATTACGTGGCGGGAAAATACGAGGAGGCCGCACAGAGCATTCTTCAGGCCACAACACTTGATCCCCACGATCGGCTGGCATACTTCTTTTTGGGCAAGGTTTACGAAAAGGCATTTGCACTTCAGGACGCCATCGCTGACAAGTTCCGGGCTTACGCGCAACAGAGACCGGACGACCCTTGGTTTTACTATCACTATGGGATCATTCTATATCTGCGCTCCCAGGACGATCCCCACCCCGATTACGAGCCGGCCAAATCCTATCTGAGTAAAGCAATTCATCTCGATCCCGGCTTTGCGGAATCGTATTTGCAGCTCGGCATCATTTCCCAGAGGGAAGGACAATTCGACCAGAGCGTCGTATTTCTCTCGCGCGCGGTCCAGGCGAATCCGAAGCTGGCAACGGCGCACTACCGGCTGGGACTGGCGTATTCGCGATTGGGGCAGGTCGAAAAGGCCAAGCTTGAATTTGCGCTCTTTAAGAAACTCGATTCGGAGAGTCAGGCAGAGCCTGAAAGTCGAAAAATCATTCAGTTCTTGGTTAAGGAGAGACCGTAACCGACGACATGGCGCGGGCGGCTTTCGGCCAGGAGGTTTCTCATGCGGAACAAGACGGTCGTTACCGTTCTCTCTCATATCATCGTGCCGATGTGGGTTCTCCTGAGCTACCTTGTTGCCCCGCGCGCATTGGCGCAGAACGGCGATCAATTCAAGGATTGGATTCCCGCGTCGGACGAAGTGCGGCGCACACCCAAAATCACCTGCGAGGATCTCCGCAGGCTCACCGGCTATGACTTTTCGGTCATCACCGCTAATGTGATTGCGGCAACTGAGGGGACGCCCGAACACTGCCGCGTCTCCGGCCAGATCCTGCCGGAAATCCGCTTTGAGGTTAACCTGCCGGCGTCCTGGAACCGCAGGCTATACATGTTCGGCAACGGCGGCTTTGCCGGCGAGCCCTTCGACGCGGACTATCGCGCGGCGTCTCGTGACAGAGCTCTGAAGTACGGCTTCGCTGTCGCCGCAACCAACACTGGGCATGACGCAAACGCCGAGCCGCTCGCCATCTTCGCCACCAGCCGCCAGAAGCTGGTCGATTATGCCTTCCGCGCCGTACACACGACGGCCGAAACTGCCAAGAAATCGGTGCGCGCTTATTATGGAGAATCACAATCACGCGCCTATTTCGACGGTTGTTCCACAGGAGGTCGCCAAGGCTTGATCTCGGCGCAACGCTTCCCCGAAGATTTTGACGGCATCGTCGTCGGCGCGCCCGTGCTTCCTTCTCGGGTACCATGGTTTCCTACGCCTCGACAATCCGCGCGTTGGCCGAGGTGCGCATATCCTCCGCCAAGCTCAAGACTCTCGCCGAACACGTTTTTGCCGGGTGCGACGAAAAAGACGGACTCAAAGACGGCCTGATTGATGACCCACGCAAGTGTGGCTTCACGCCCTCCCGCGACCTGCCAAAATGTCCAGGCGATTCAAATAACGTCGACTGTTTCACTCTCAAAGAGATTGCCGCCCTCGAAAAGATCTATGCTGATGTCCTTAGCCAGGGTAAGCGCTTCTTCCCAGGTTGGCCAGTAGGCGCCGAAATCGCGGCGCACGGGAGCAGCGGCTGGATTTCCTGGCTGGTCCGGGATAACGACCGCCTGGTATCAGTGCTCTTCGGAGAAAGCTTCTTTCGGTACATGCCCTTTCCCGAAACGGATCCCAAATACGATCTCGCCCGTTTCGATTTC
>QHZC01000485.1:0-1156 GCA_003224515.1 Acidobacteriota bacterium | reverse complement strand
AGGTTTCCGCGCGAATGGGGCCGTCCACCAGCAATTTCTTCCGACTCTTCATGGTGCCCGGAATGTTTCACTGCGACGGAGGCGTGGGCGTGAGCGCCTTTGATGCGATGACGCCGCTCGTCAGGTGGGTCGAGAAGCGCGTCGTGCCGGAGCGCATTATCACTCACGCATCGTCGAGGGCAAAACTATCCGCACTCGTCCGCTCTGCCCCTATTCGCAGGTGGCGAGATACACCGGCACCGGAAGCATTATTGATGATGCCGCCCACTTTGTCTGCCGCCAGCCATAACTGCGGCAGACCACAGACCAATGAGCTTGATGACCAAGGTTAGTTAGCATCATAAAAATTTGGGTATGAATATCTGATTTCATGGATTCATAAAGCCTCTAACCGTTTCGGATGCAGCGATAATCATTCTCGGGCTGCAGGACGATCGCGCAGACGGATCCTGAATTTCCTGAGACGCATAAAAAGACTTCAAGGCCTGAGCCTGTTTTTGTTTTGAGGTGAGGGAATACTCGAGGGAATACAGCTTGACATAAGATATATTTTATACTACATGTCAGCCGCGATGCCTCACAGCGTCAAGACAGAGTCACTGACAAACCAGGTGTACAAGGCAATCAAAGAGCAGATCGGCAGCCGTGACTTCAGACCGGGCGAACGAATCTACGAGCAGGTTCTTGCGCAACGCATGAGCATCAGTCGCACACCTGTCCGCGAAGCCCTTCTGAAGCTGGAGCGGGACGGGTTGGTTATCTGCAACAGCCGCCGGAGCTACAATGTGCGCAGGCTCACCGCTGCCGACGTTAAAGAGATCTACCAGATCCTCGGAATTCTCGAGGGCTCCGTGGCAGGCCTGGTGGCCGACCAAATCACGCCTGACGACGTCGAACTCCTACGGCGATATGACGCCCGCATGGAGGCCGTTTCCAATAAGAGCGACTTCCTGGCCTTCGGCGCCTGGAACCGAAAGTTTCACGACGTTTTCCTATCCAAGTTTGGAAACCGCACGTTGTGCGAGTTGTGCGACTCTGTCCGCCAGCAGCTTTACAACTTTCCAATCTCCCGGAGCTCGTTAAGAGAATGGCTTAAGAAATCGGTTCGAGAGCACACGGAGATCATTCGCCTGGCCGAAACCCAAGATGGGAAAGG
>QHZC01000484.1:1875-8832 GCA_003224515.1 Acidobacteriota bacterium | reverse complement strand
TTAATCGAGAGTGTTGGAACGAAAACCCGTCTCTATGGATACGTTAGCTCTCCTGTTGAGGATAATGGTTTCGGATACATTTCCCCAACCTATTCGAAAGCACGGCTGTTTTTTCATCGCAATTCAGTTGTAAATCACGAAGACTTAAAAGCCGGCCAGCTAGTTAGCTTCCGCGTGCGGGAGGATTTCAAAGGTCTGACCGCGTTCGACATTGCTCTTGAAATTGAACCCGAGCAAGAGTCAGAAGGTTCCAAAGAAGTATCCGCCAGCGCGTAGCGCGGGCTCCCCCACAAAAAAGGAAATCAACAATGAACAAAAATTCAAACTGCCGTGTCTGGAGTCCTACAGATGCAAGCCATGTTCGTACGTCCGCTCCGATTGATTTGAAGCGCAAGGAACTAAGCGAGACGCCAGCAACCCCGCGGGAACGCGCAACAGCGAAGGCCAGGCGAGAAAAGAAAGTCAGGCCACTGTAATGCCCCGGTTCCTGTAAATGTACCTAGGCCCGTTCCGGTTGCTACTTACCCGATAGCGCCAAACCCCGAATTTGCGGACGCCGCTACCAGCAATCAGCATTCAGCAACCAGATATTCAGCGGCAATGGCAAACAGGCGCGACACCGCAGCAGCGTATTCTGCCGCCATCTCAGACCGGTAATCCGATTGTTGCCGCGCAAACCATCTCTAACATTGTTATCCAGGGTTCTTCAAGTGTCGCCGCAGTTACTGATATTGAATCAATCGCGATCAACAAACAAACTGGAACCGCGTACACAGTTCAGGTTAGCGACCTCGATACCTTAATCACTTTCAGCAATAATTCTGGCGGAACGATAACCCTTCCCGGTCCCGCAGGGGCGGTCTTTGGATTTAAGCAGATTGTTCAGGGCACGTTTTCGAGTGTTCTAACTATAGCCATTACCCCTGCGCGTGGCAGTTTCTTGATTATGCAGGTAAAGAACGATAGCGGCGGCGGGAACGTTCAACCGAGTATCGTGGACGGCAATGGAAATACTTGGCATTTCCTCGCCGGAGGAGCGGACGGCGGAAATCTTGCAACAAACTTCTACTATTCCTACAATGTTAACGCTGGCTTGGATAGCGTCCAGCTTACGAGTTTTTATGGGACCGGTGTTGCACTAGAAGGATTCATACTAGAGTACTCCGGCTTCGGGGCAACAGACCCTCTTGATACATCTGCTCTTAGTGGTTCTCAGCCCATAATCACGACAGGAAAGCCAAACTGCTTGGTGTACTCCGGTATAGCGAGCGTGGTAAATATAGGTGCTACCGCAGGGCCGGGCTTTACATCTCGCTACAGCAACGGACAAATTATATGTCAAGACCAGTTTGTAGCCGTATCCGGAACGTCTGTTACAGGAGACTGCACTCCTACGGCAGTTGGCCATGCTCCTGTAAATTTTGTCGCCAGTTTTAAGACATCGACCGGACCATCTAGTTTAGAATTTCCTCCTGGATGGTTTACGTATATTGAGAACACCGGGACCGGAACATTCGCTATCACTGCGCCTACCACCAATATAGACGGTTCGGCTACGAACGTTTCTTTGCCGCCAAACTCCGGAGTGCTTCTTGTTTTCGATGGAACGAATTGGTTTACCGAAAGAGGAATTAGCCTCCCTATCCCGGTATCAGCAGCCAACGGGGGCACAGGCAGAGCTACTTTAACAGCCCGTGCAGTGCTTCTAGGCGAAGGGACTTCCCCGGTAAATTTTGCCGCTCCGGGAACAGCCGGGCTAGCTCTGGCTTCAAACGGTGCATCCGCAGACCCATCCTTTCAAACTATTTCTGCGGCTGTAGGTCTCTCAAACGGCGTGACTGGAAGTGGAGCAGTTGTTCTTGCGGTGTCCCCGATTATTACAGGCACAGCAGCTTTGCCCGTCGTGACTACTAGCGGGAAAATTACGAACTACAACGGCATCGCGACCGTCTCGGAGGGAGTTCCAGCAGAGTACGCTACCATCGATATCACCAACCAGAATGCTAACCAGGGCGCAAGTACGTTTTACACTACTCCGTCATCTGGTGGAGCCGGAATGTATCGTGTATCGGCTTATGTCGTACTAACTACAGTAGACGCTGTTAGTTCAACTCTTCCGAACGTGCAAATAGTTTTTACAGATCAAAACACGAACACAACAATTACGATGGATGCTACTCCAATACTTGCAGGAGCAGGAATGGGGCAAACTGCCGCTCTAACGAACAACACTGTCGGTACGGCGGTATCGGGTGTTATCGCTATCAGCGTCGGCGGCGGCACCGTCATTCAGTATCAGACGGCGGGTTATGCCAGCAACACGCCGGGTACTATGAAGTATGCGATGCATCTAAAACTTGAAGCACTATAACAAAAATTGAAAACATTAACGACAAAGAAACGGAACCATGATCGGCCAAACCCGAATTATTGAACTCACCCCGGCAGACCGTGAAACAGCGTTACGCATTCAAAAAGGGATAGACAACATTCTCATTCGCTCACGCGGCTTGCTTGAGCAGTTGGCCGAGACTGCTGGCAGAAACGAAGGGTTGATTATTTCTTCCGAACAATTCCGGCACGTTGAAGTACTGCCCGATGGAAACCTCCGAATCGCATTCTAGTTAGAGGACCCCAAACAATTTCAGGAGAGTGAACATGCTCCCGACGATTACTTTTGAGATGCCGAGCCACAAGCTTTATCCGCCAAAATTTGCGGCGATTGCGGAGGCTGAAAAGGAAATCACAAGATTCTTGTCCGATCCTCGCGGGCGGCTTGCCCTCTCGTACCATGAAGCGAACCACGCGCTTCAATATCGCAACTTCGGAATAGAAACGAAATACAGCGGCCCCACGGTTTTCCATGATTGCCCCACAGACTCTTTTAGTGCTTGCTACGGGGCCGTGCGGGTGAGAGATACGGATTATCTCCGGTTGGCTTTGGAACCTGAAAAACTAGCAAGGGTCTTAGTCAGCGGCGAAGTCGCAGAAATAGTCTTGATGGGTAAATCCGATCCGTGGTCCGTGGATGGCGATTTTTCGGACTTCCTGCAATTTGCGAAGGGCCAGAAATCACACCTGATTTGGATTTGGAAAAAAACGCGAGAGAGCTACCTTCAAGAGTTGGCCGCCGATTTAAACCAACAGCGGGAAATTGTGCATCTTGCCGCTCTGTTTGAGGAAGAGATTTTTGGAGCGGATCGAAGCGTACGAGAAGTTTCAAACACACCCGCAGAGATAGCCGCGGGCTAGAGACCTTATTCAATTCAGTAGTTCCCGCTCCGTTTTCGGATCGGTTTGTAGTACTCACCAATCAGTCAAGGAAATCAAAATGGCAAATTCAAAAGGAAAGACCAATCCATCCGCCGCGCAATTGCACGATCCGAACCAAAAGCCGATGACTGGCGGAACCCTACCAGTTGACCGCTCGCATATCGTTTCGGGACCCCAGAAAAACCCGCAACCTAGCAAGTCCTAACGTGGCTGCCAAGCTCGCCCCGGATCAATTGAAAATCCATTCCCTTATCGGCAGAAGGTTCGGCACTCTGCTAGTTAAGACTTTGTTGCTCGGCCAGAGGTGCCGAGTTTATTGCGAGGCTTGCGGCAAGTACAAGATTAGGGATAAACGCAACCTCTATCGTCTGAAGTCTTGCGGATGCCTGAGAGGCCAAGCTATCTCAATCAGCAAGACGAAGCACGGCGCTAAACCCGCGGCAGGCGGAACTCCTGAATATACCTGTTGGAAAAATATGAAAGGGCGCTGCTCCAACAAACGCCGGGAAGATTTTCCGCTATATGGCGGAAGAGGAATCCGAGTTTGTCCGCAATGGCAGAAGAATTTTATTCAGTTTTTGAAAGATATGGGACTGAAACCCGATCCGACTTTTTCGATTGAGCGGCGAGAGGTAAACGGCCCGTACTCCCCGAAGAATTGTTATTGGGCCGATGCTCACACTCAACGGGTCAATCAAAGACGGATGCTGAAGGCAGCCGCGTAGTGGGCTCCCTATTTAAGAAAAGTATTTATTGAAATTCAGAGGTAACGAAATTGAAAAGCGAAAAAGAGCAGTGGGGTCAAGAATTAGGACCTAAAACACCCGAAGAGTACGCCGAATATTCCGAACTTGCCCCACAACGGCCAACTTTCGGAGACCGCGGTACAACTTCGACCGGAATCAAACACCCCGGCCATGATCGAACCTGGAACGA
This sequence comes from Acidobacteriota bacterium, assembly GCA_003224515.1. Lineage (GTDB taxonomy): Bacteria > Acidobacteriota > Terriglobia > Acidiferrales > UBA7541 > Acidiferrum. The sequence goes on along the minus strand of QHZC01000484.1, from coordinate 4,623 downwards.
TACGCCAACATCTCCCCAAGGTGACGGAAATCCCGGTCCTATCACACCGATTAGCGGCGGTAAAGACGGAAACGTTCCAAAGAAAAGACGGCATTCGACAATTGACCGGTACACTGGTGGGCGGAATTACGATCCTGCGAATTCCCGTGTTCCAGATGCGGACAAAGAATTCAATCCTTCCGCGCCAACAGGGGACCCGAAGATGTACGCGAACGAAGGACCGCAGACCGCGGCGTTCAAACGTCCGATTCAAATCGGTTGGAAGAAACGTTATGCACACGCTCTCAGCCCAGACGCTCAAGTTGCCGATGCGATGACCGCTCCAAACACACCTCAACGCAAGAAACTTCGCAAGACTGAGAGTCGCTAAAATGAGCCAAGTTACTGTAGCAGCGGGCGGAATCAATGTTGTTTTGAATTTACCGAACGGCCCGCTTCCGGTAATCGATCCTCTGACAGGTAATACCTGGCAGGTTGCTGGTGCTGGGACGACTCCCGGTTCAGCAAGGCTAGCTGCCCCCCAGCCTGGAACATACGACAACAGCTTTACGAAACCGCAATCAAATCCTGTGGTTTTCAAGTCGCCCGCCTAGTGCGGTCGCACAGATTCTCTCGAAAGCAGCACTAAAGGAAAAAAATCATGGCCGACGTACACGTCACTCCCATACCCGGAACTTCAATCGTTTTTCACAATCCTGCGCAACATCCTCTTCCTGCAAGCGCCGGTAAAACAATTACTCCTGCGGTGAAGACTCCAGGAAATCCGAACGGCGCAACACACGGGCAGGTTCCTAATACTTCGATTGTCCACGACAATCCCGCGTAGTTCACAAACTGAACGAGAGTTTCTTCATTAGAGGAAAAAAAGCATGAGTCTTAGAGAAGGCGATAGTTGGCTTTATTTGAAGTTCAAGCAAACGCTAGTCGAATCAGATCACAACGCGGTTTTCAGCAACGGCTCTGTCTTGCCCGTTTTCATGCGAACTGTGAACGGCGCAACGCAACTGATTGTTGAAATCGAGTATAAGTTTTTCGATCCTCGACAGGTTCCGGGGTTTATTCGTTTAGAAAAACACCCAGACGCACAACCGCCAGTGGTTGAAGCCCCACCTGTTGAATCAACAAAACTCAAAGGGTCAACGTGGGCTGAATTGAAACGATCCGCCGAAGAACAAGAACGCCGGGCAAGGGTGGAACGGTATGCCGGGCAAAAAGAGCAACAGCAAGGAATTGCTGCCCCGGATTCTGCGTTTGCAGCGGCAAGCCGTCAGCACGCGCAAGAGATAGCAAGCAGCCGCGGACAATCAGGACCGAATTCCAAAGTAAGGTAAGAGGAGAAAAAAGGTGAAGACGAAGGCAGAATTAGAGCACTTGATTTTGACGAAGCATCTCGCAACTGCGGAGAGCCTGACTCAAAGAGAGTTGACCGCGAGGGAAATCCATTTGATGTCCGAGCCTGTCTATGCTTGGCACGAACAAAATAATCGCGCCAACGTCGCAAAGGCTTTGGATGCGCCTCGCCTCAAAGCGGCGAACGTGAAGAACGCGGAGGCTGCGAAGAGTCAAAGGATTTGGAAGAACGAGGCCACAAATGAAGAGACAGAAGAATCCATAAGAGAAGTGCAAAAATTTGTTGCCGCATATCCGCAATTCCGGGCCGACTTCGTACCGAACCGCGAGGCGTTAATCTCTTTCTTGCGCGAGAGGAACTTACCATGCGTAAAAGCCAATCTTGTGGCCGCATTTGAAGACTTGGCGTCGAAAGGTTTTTTGCTTTTGAATCCTTCAGCAATCGGGATCGGCGAGGAGAGCGAAATATCGGGCGGGCGAGTTGTCCGACACCCCGAACTCTATAAGCTGCTTGCTCCCGCTCCCACAGAGGCGCAAAAAGCAAAACTCGAACAGGGCAAAATGAGCGCAGCCGAGTGGAAAGAAGCGCACAAAGAAGACTTTAAGCCAACTCAAGCCTCCCCCTCGTTTTTTAGAGCTTTGGAGCAAGCAATCGCTACGTTCCGGTTGTCCAACCCAACATACATCCCAACTGAAGAGAACCAGGAAAAGATGGAGACATTTCTTAAAGCCAACGACTTGCAGATGAACCCACAAGGTCTACAGGCAGCATTTAGCTATCTCACCTCTCGGGGCGAACTCGAATTGAACAAGAGCGGTGTAATCGAGGGAACCGTGACTCGATACACAAATCTAGGCGGCAGTCAGCCAGGGTTCCCTCCAAAGTCCGACAAGTATTCTTTTCAGAAAAAGATAAGTAGCTTAAGCAGTTCGGAATACCTCGAAAGAATCAACAATGATCCCGAATTCCGACAGGCGGTAAACGCGCTCGGGTAATCAAGATGTACCGCCGCTCGTTCAAATGAGCGCCGCTTAAACAATATAATCTCGGACCCGCTTTGCCGCGTCCTCAAATGAGGACACTTTGGCGAAACTTGTTTGCATGCTCGGGAAAAGAGCAGGCCGACTCCTAGTAGTTGACCGCGAAGAAAACAACAAAAGAGGACAAGCCCGCTGGCGCTGTGTTTGCGAGTGCGGGAATGAGCCCATCGTTATCGGAAACAATCTTCGAAATGGGAACACCGTAAGTTGCGGGTGCTTCCGTCAAGAGATTTTCGAAAGACAGCACGAACGCAGTCTGATTCACGGTTACAACCGCCGAGGAAAAACCTCCAAGACTTACTACGCTTGGAAAAATGCCCGTCATCGGGGAAAGACGCAACTCGATTTTCCCGAATT
>QHZC01000484.1:473-1816 GCA_003224515.1 Acidobacteriota bacterium | reverse complement strand
TGCTGAGAACCGAAAGAAATACGCTTCAGTTTCAGACGGTCTACCTTAACGCCGCAACCAACGATCCTTTTGTGCGAATCGAAAACCAATGGGTGCCCGTCAAGGGACTGAAGACTTTCGAACGCTACCAGAGGCTAGGCCGCAAAAAGCTGTTCGATACAGCTACGCTCGAAACGCTTGAATAGCACTACTCGAATTTAGAAATTTAGAGCCTGTTCACTATCCGAACACTCTCTCCGTCTTTCAAAAAAGGTCCAAAATTAGGAACGCAAAAACATGGAAACTCCCGAACAATCAAATGCACAAGTTCAGAACTCGCTAGATTCGAGCGGCGGATCGGCTCAACCCGCACCTCAAGTGCAGCCACAGCCGCAAGCGGCCCCTGTTGCCGCTCCCGTTGCAAGTGAGGTCCTCCCTCCTGTGACTACTACATCTAGCAGCCCACATCTCCACGGGTTCATAAGCCGCGTATTATCTGCGTTTGCTGGCACGCCCCCAACGCAATACACAACTGATGCAAGCGGGAGAGTGATCCCCGCTCCCGACCAAAAACCGGAACCGAATATCAACAAAGTTGGCAGAATAATTTCTCATGCCCTGGGTGCGGGCTTCGGAGCAATGCAAAAGCAGGCTCAAGCGACCGATCAGGCCGCCCAGGGCAAGGCCCGCGAGGACTTTGAGCAGGAACAACAGACAAAACTGCGTCAACTGGATATAGCAAAAAGTAACGCTCTAAACCTTTCGCTGCATGAAAGTAACCTCTTGAGCCAGAACGAACGCGATACCGACCGAGCACAATCGAAACAAATCGCAGACGCTTTCCGGGCGATGCCGGGAGAAGAACACGATGTTAGAGAAATGTCCGCCGAGGCTGCGAAGGCCGCTATCTTTGATCCCAACAACCAAACATGGGCTCACACGCACCTAGTCTTGCCCGCGGGCTTCGATGACGTTAAAGACTCAAGCGGCAATCGGCTAAAAGACTCAGACGGCAATTACAAAACAGAGGGCCGTGTTTATGTGATTGGCGGCATGAAAGACGGGAAAGTTGCCTTGCCTGCAAGCATCGTGAGCGATATTCAAAAATATAAAAAGTACGGAGACTTAGCGAACACTCCGGGGCTTGATGGCTTAAAAGAAGGCGACGAATACGAACCCAAACAATTCATCCGCTTATACGGCGCTCTGCTTTCTGCGAAAAAAGAAGTAGTCAGCGGATGGGGCAAGCCCGAGGCATATGAAGGTCCGAAAGGTGAAATCCTTCAAAGAAACACCGTGACGGGAGACACCAAGCCCGCGACAGAAGAACAGGCCGATGCATACAAGATGCGCAAAGCCAAACT
>QHZC01000484.1:0-364 GCA_003224515.1 Acidobacteriota bacterium | reverse complement strand
GAAGCAAAGACTATAACGCCGTGCTTGCTGAAGCTGACAAGCAAGAGATGGAAGAGACTGGGCAGCACTTCAATATCGCTCAGGCTCAGACGGACTACAAGTACGCCAACAACGCACAGACCAAAAACACGCTCAACATGATTAACGGAATGACTGAGCCGGGCGGGGCCCTCGAAATTGCCGGCAAAGCGGCAAGCAAGCTTCCCAAGATGAACAGCAAGACCGCAAATCAAGTTTTCAATATTGCGAAGACTGAGGTTGGGGATAACGCTCCGACAGACTTCCACATCTCCATGCTTGGATTGGCAGATGAATACAGTAAGGTCATGGGCGGAGGAGTGTCCTCCGATACAGGCCGTCAACA
>QHZC01000481.1 GCA_003224515.1 Acidobacteriota bacterium | reverse complement strand
CCTAGAACGCGTGAAAGAAGAAGTCCGCGAGGCCCGCTGGGAAACTCACCTCGACAATCTTCTTCGTGATTTCCGGTACGCTGTTCGCAACCTTCGCAAGGACCGCCCGTTCACGTTTCTTTCTGTGTTTGCATTGGTTCTCGGCATCGGTGCGGCCACTGTCGTCTTCAGCGTTGTCTATAGCGCAATCTTCGATGCCCTTCCCTACAAAGACTTCAACAGATCCGTCGTCATACAAATGCGCAATTTGTCGAATGAAGGTGAATGGAAGGACCGCAAGTACTTCTCTCTAGAGGAGGTTGGTGCCTTTCGCGAGCAAAATCAGGTATTAGAAGACACCGTCGCTTATTACGGCAACCGCCCCTCATACGACGACGGCAAATCTATTCGTAATTTTGCGATGGGCGCAGCGGTGACGGCCAATACATTCGACTACCTGGGTGTTCCGCCGCTCCTAGGCCGTACGATTTCCCAGGAAGATGAAAGGTCTGGTGCTCCGCCTGTGTTCGTAATGAACTACCGGCTTTGGAAACGAGAATTCGGCGGTAATACGATTTTTGTCTTGAACGGCAAGCCTACAACCCTTGTAGGAATCATGCCCCTGCGGTTCAATGCGTTTGGCGCGAACTTTTGGCAGCCAGTGAGTCCCGGCCGGGCCACCTTCGAATTGATGGGACGCCTCAAGTCACGCGTTAGCTTGCAGACTGCCCGAACAGACCTTGATGGCATCGCGCATCGTCAGCGGAGGGCGAACCCGGGCGGAATTTTCCCCGAGGATAAGTTCGCGATCGTGCCCGAAACGTTGCTCGATAGTCTTATCGGAGATTTTAGGAAGACACTCTATGCGCTGCTCGCTGCTGTCTTGCTGCTGCTCTTAATCGCCTGCAGCAATGTTGCGAATCTTTTCCTAGCCCGTGCCACCGCCCGCCAGCGGGAAATAGCTATTCGCGGCGCGCTGGGGGCAACACGTGGCCGCCTCATCCGGCAACTGCTGGTGGAAAGCTTCGTTCTCGCAGTGGCAGCCTGCGCAGCTGGGTCTGGGCTGGCATACTTTGCATTAAAGATAGTCGTCGCACTGGTTCCCGCTGGCGCTCTCCCGGGGGAAACTTTGATTCGCATGAACGCTCCGGTCCTCCTGCTATCTTTGTGCGTAACTGTCCTGACCACAATCCTGTGTGGCCTTGCCCCAGCGCTTCACGTTGTGCGCAGCGAGTTGCAGCCACGACTTGCGGGCAGTAACAAGGCTTCCGGCGGGACCTTTCTGCAAGGCTTCGCGCCGGTCTGGTGGCTAGCGAAGTTGCGCTGTCAATCGTTCTGCTGATTGGCGGGGGCCTTTTGATGCGGAGCTTCTTCGTTCTTACGCATGTGGACCTCGGATTTGATCCCAAGAATATTCTCTACTTTCAGCTCAATCTGCCTAGATCGTATTTCTTCACTTGGGGAGATGCTGCTTCTATCAGAAACTCACTAGAAAAGAAAAACGCGCTGAGTCGTCAACTCCTCAGCAAGATGCAGGCCACTCCAGGCGTGATTTCTGTGGCCGAATTCAATAACCCGCCGCCACTGACATACGAGGCAAGCGATACGATCATTCCTGGCAAACCTCACAAGGAACGCTGGGATACCGCACTGGACGAGTGCAGCGAAGGCTACTTCCAAACCCTCGGGCTGCCATTGCTTCGCGGCAGGTTTTTCTCTGAAGACGATGTACTCGCTGCGCGAAACGTAGCAGTTGTAAACGAAGCGTTCTCTCGCCGATACTTTCCGAACGAAGACCCCGTCGGTCACAAGGTCAGATTTGAGATGCTCGACCGTCCCTACGTTGAAACGCCTCATGGCACGTACTTTGAAATCGTCGGAATCGTCGGAGACTTCAAGACGCGCGACTATGACAACCAATCGTGGCGAACATTTCCCCAAGCCTTCCTCCCTTATAGCGTTGCCGGATATAGCTGGCGATCGTTCATGGCCAGGACCGCGATGGATCCGGACTTGTTGTTAAGAGATCTCGTCCAGGAAGTGCGGACTCTCGATCCAGGCGTGGCGATTGCTCAGTCCGGCACGCTGGAAGCTAAGCTGAAAGAGTACTACCGTGGCCCGCAGTTTGAACTCGTAACGGTTGTGGCTTTCGCTGTCGTCGGGCTTATTCTAGTAACCATCGGCATATTCAGCGTGATGGCTTACACCGTCACGCTTCGAACGCACGAGATTGGTGTCCGCATGGCTATGGGAGCACAACAGACAAATGTTGTGCGCCTCGTACTCCTGCATGGATTTCGTTTACTTGCTGCTGGTGTTGTGATTG
>QHZC01000063.1 GCA_003224515.1 Acidobacteriota bacterium | reverse complement strand
ATCTCGTTGATCGCGTCGTCCCACGAGATATATTCCCAATCCGTTCCCCCCGGCCGCCGCACCTGCGGTTTCAAGAGCCGGCGCTCATTCAGGATGTCCTGCTCGAGCGATGCTCCCTTCGGGCAAAGCGTTCCGCGATTAATCGGATGATCGGGGTCACCCTCGACGTGCACCACCTGCGGCGTCACGTTCCTGGCGCGGTCCCCAATGGTATAGATAATCACGCCGCAGCTCACCGAGCAGTACGGACACGTCGACCGAGTCTCATTCGCCCGGGCAATCTTCAGCGTCCTGAGCTGCGCAAACGCCGGCTTCAAATCAAAGCCAAACACCGCGGCTGCGGCTCCACCGATGGTTGTTAACTTCAGGAAATCACGGCGGGTAGGGTTCATGCTGCCCCCCATCTGCGAAAAGCAAGAAGGTCGCGTCTCGCAGAAACCCTTAATATGACTTACTGGCCGCTCTGTCAAGCAGTGATTGCGAAAATCTGCCGAGACTCCCGGGGCGCAAATTCTATGTATCCACCGAGTCGTCCCACGCATCCTTAGTTGAATAGCTCGGTTGGTGGTGCCCCGGTTTGGGCGTGTCTGCCGAGCGTTTCGATCGCTCGCCCGCGCCGTCTGCCGCGAGTAACGGCCCGCGCCTGGCTCCTATTCTATGTTTGGAATCTTGAGACCAATCGTGCAAGCCGATGCCTTTATGCTGTCTTTGGGACCCCGCCAGCCTTGGCGTCGCTTGGACAAGGTCCCTTTCGCCTCCCGCCGGTGCTCAAAACGAATTTCAGCCTCATTCCGCGATTGCTAGGTTACAATGTGGATTCCCCGATCCGGTACCGAGCCATTCGTGTAATTTTCTGGTTCTGCGGTACGTAACCTAAATTGTGTCTTTCGATCGATACAAGGAGCAGGCGGTCCTATGGCAAGTTCACAAGTCTCCGCAAAACCTGACCTCGGATCTCTCCGCATCCACGATGGCCAGCGAAGCAAGACCGGAACTAGCAAGAGGGTCATTTTCGCCGCCATACCGGTCCTCATTTTCGCGGGGATAGTCGCGGCCGCCTATGCCTTCCGTAGTCAAAAGCCGGTGGTGGAAGTCGCTACCGCAGCGAAGCCCGAAGCCGCCGGCCGCCAGGCGCTACTGAATGCCAGCGGCTACATCACTCCCCGCCGGCGCGCGACCATCGCCGCCAAGATTACCGGCCGCGTCACCGGTGTCTTCTTCGACGAAGGCACCCGTGTAGCCGAGGGCCAACTCCTCGCTACTCTGGATGATTCGGACGTCAAGCGATCTCTCGATTCCGCCAAAGCCGACCGCGACGCCGCACAAGCGGCCATCGCTGACTATGAAGTTCAGCTGAAGAACGCGCAGATTCTGCTGCATCGTGCTGAGCAACTCCAGAAAGCTGGCGTCCAAACGCAGGAAGCCCTGGACAACGCTGCGACCGCGGCGGACAGTCTAAAAGCCAAAATTACACTCGCCAGGCAACAAGTGGCGCCCTCCGAAGCACGCATCGGTGTGGCCCAGCAAGCGGTCGACAATTGCACCATCCGCGCTCCGTTCGCGGGCGTTGTGGTCTCCAAAGATGCTCAGGTTGGCGAGATGGTCTCACCTAATTCCGCAGGTGGCGGGTTTACGCGCACGGGCATTGCGACGATTGTGGACATGAAATCCAACGAAATCGAAGTCGACGTCAACGAATCCTACATTGCGCGCGTCGAAAACGGTCAGCAGGTGACGGCCACGCTGGATGCCTATCCGGACAAGCCCATTCCCTCCAAGGTGCGGACCGTCATCCCCACGGCCGACCGCCAGAAGGCTACGGTCAAAGTGCGTATCACCATCCTGAATCTGGAAAAATACGATTTCATTTTGCCGGACATGGGTGTGAAAGTGGCTTTCCTCGAAAATGAGCAGCCCGCGGCAAAGGACAAGGCCAAAGACAAAGGGCCGCAGGCCGTGGCGTTCATTCCCAAGGGGGCGGTGCGCTCCGATTCGAATGCTTCTTTTGTTTTCCTGGTGCGCGATGGAAAAGTCGAGCGCCGCGCCGTAAGCCTCGGCACGGACCGCGGCACGGACGTCGCGGTGCTGGCGGGCGTCTCGCCCGGTGACTCCCTGGTCGTGAAGGGGCCGGAAAGTTTGCATGATGGTGACAAAATTGAAATCCGTCAGTAGGAGCCAAACATGATCCGAGTCGATGGACGCGACGATTCTTCTAGCCTCATCCGAGTTCGCGGTTTGAACAAAACATACAGCCGCGGCGGCGAGAAAATTCAGGTGCTCCAGGGCCTGAATCTCGACGTTGACAAAGGCGACTTTGTGGCTTTCATGGGCCCCAGCGGATCGGGCAAGACTACTTTGCTCAATCTTCTCGGCGGTCTCGACGTTCCATCCGCCGGGAGCATTACCGTGGATGGCGACGAGATCACGCACATGTCGGGCAGCAAGCTCACGCAATGGCGGGCCCGCCACGTCGGTTTTATTTTTCAGATGTACAACCTCATCCCGGTGCTCACGGCATTTCAGAACGTCGAGCTTCCGCTGCTTTTGACGAAACTCTCCGGCGCTGAACGCCGCAAGCACGTGGAAACCGCGCTCGGCGTCGTTGGCCTCGCCGACCGCATGAATCACTATCCGCGGCAGCTTTCCGGCGGTCAGGAGCAGCGCGTCACCATTGCTCGCGCCATTGTCTCGGACCCGACGTTCCTACTTTGCGACGAGCCCACCGGCGACCTGGACCGCAAGAGTGCGGACGAAATCATGGCGCTCATTGACGAACTGGTTGGCAAGTACAGCAAAACGATCTTGATGGTCACCCACGATCCCGTCGTCGCTGCTCGCGCCCACACCACGCTGCATCTTGAAAAAGGCGTGCTCGTCGAGGGCAAGACTTCTCGTGAGAGCGTCATGGCCGGAGGTGCGGTATGAAATTCAGCCGCTTGATCCTGGCCAATCTGTTCCGCAAGAAGATTCGCCTTATCCTTACGGTCGGCTCTTTTGCAGTCGCTCTGGTTCTCTTCACGTTTCTTGCCGTGGTAAAGAGCGCCTTCAGCCGCGGCACGGAAATCGCGGGCGCGGACCGCCTCATCGTCGTCAGTCGCATTGGTCTAATGCAATTATTGCCGATCTCCGACCGCGACAAAATCCTTGCCATTCCCGGTGTCAAAGCCGTCACCCACAATCACTGGTTCGGCGGTGTCTATCAGGATGAAAAGAACTTCTTTCCACAGTTTGTCAT
>QHZC01000483.1 GCA_003224515.1 Acidobacteriota bacterium | reverse complement strand
AGCCTTCGCCCTTATCTGATCTTTCCGTTATCCTCTGGCCAAGCAGGCTGTCAGGCCCGACTCGCGCCCAGCTCTGGTCTAGCGGGGGGGGAGAATTAACCAACCTCCCTCTATTTTCCAAAAAGACGCGCACTCCTGTCAAGGTGAGTCAGGTGATGAGTAAGGCGATGAGTAAAGTGATGAGTAAGGTGAATAGGTGAGTCAAGGTGCCGTAGGGGGCTTCCCCCTATGGCGCCCGAGCAGATGGCCTGGTCTAGGCTAGTTTTTCAGAGATTAATGCGCTGCTAAAGCGAGTAGAACTGCCGCTGGAGTTGGAGCGGAGTAAATCAGGTTCTGCGCTGTGCGAGGGCCCGTATTTCGCTCCCGAGAACGAATACGAAATAGACGGACAGCAGAAGAAGCTCTGGTTCGATAGCATGGCGGTATTTCGAGACCGGATAGACGACATAATAAGGAACAGGATAAACGAGCAGAGCAGCAGCAAAAAGCAGCCACGCGCGCGGGCGGCGAGTCAAAACGAAAAGAAGCCCTAGCCAGCCGCCGAGGGACAGCGGCCAGAATTCCCAGGGCTGCCACCATTCCCTGCTCTGATAGAGCAGCGATGTGCCATCCCAGAACCACCAGGTGCGATGCAGCGTCAGATTGAGAAATTCGGAAGGATGCTCGCGGACAAAACGCAAACTGTCTTCCTTGTAATAATCGAGGAAACCCATCTCTCCCATGGCGGCATATTTCTTAAACTCCGCGGGATTGGCGGTGGGATGCTTCCCGCTGAAACCCATTCCGTTGCTGAAGTGATAGTTGCCAAGGTGAAATTCAAACCAATAGTTGCTGCGAAAGAAAACCGGGCGACCGAAGACGAGCGCGTTGCGGATCAGCCAGGGTGAAACCAGCGCGGCGAAGAGCGCACCGGCAAGCCCCGCGGAAGCGAACCAGGGCCTGAATGAGCGGTGGTTCACAAAGGCCGCATATATAAACGTAAACGGCATGACGCTGAGCAAAGCGGGATTGGTGAGCGCGATCACCGCCCAGAGCATGCCAAGCGATAGCCAGAGCTTTGTGGTGTTTTCCTCGGCGACATCGAGCGTGACGATGGAGACCAAGGAAAGAAGAAAGGCGCTGGGGGCAAAATCCCAAATCCAGGAAACGGCCCAACGGAAGAAAATGGGGCTGAGAGCCCAGATCCAGGCGGCCCAGAACCCAATCTGTGGGCCGAGCGTGCGGCGGCCCAGGGCGTGAATTGTAATGCCTGTCGCCGCGGCGATCATGCACTGGAAGCCGAGCAGCACGACCGCAGAGACCGAGGAATAGCTGCCGAAAACTCGAAAGACCAGGGAAACAAAATAAGGATAAGCAGGAGCGACCCAGGCGGTCGGGCCGGTGTCCTGGTGAAATGGCGAACTGAACCCCTGTCCGCGAACGATATGATCCGCAATGCTGCAAATTTCTGGGCCGAAAGGAACGTTTTCCTTTGGGGAACCGATGTAGGTTTTCTCCCAGAGGACAAATCCGAAGCGCAAGATGAATCCACAAACGAAAAGTAAGATATACGAATTGCGATAGGAATGGGTCTCGGCCGGCGAGTCGGTCTTTCCGTGGGCTTCCGGTGCGATGACGGGCATAGAGGTTATTGTGAGTGACAATCTCGCACGCGAGCAAGGTTGAGTTCGAAAAGCCCATTCCTATCTGGCATTCCTTTTCTGCCAAGCTTGTTCGTCTGACTGTAACCAAGTATTGCGGTGCTGAGCACAAGCCGCAGGTCCATCCCGGGAATTCGCTAGACTGGCGTTTCTTTGCTTCCTTACAAGCTTTGCACGCTGATAGGCTTTTTGTCTTCTCCATCCATCTTGCCGCTCTTTTCCGGTTTTCAGGTCCTACACCGGGCTGAGAAAACTCCAGTGCGCTTTACAGAAAGACGCGCCCTTTCCGTTTGGGTGTTGTTCTTTGTGGTCATCGGATTTCGCCTCCTGTTGCTGCCGGCACTTCCAGTTCCAATCCCCGGCGTCCATCACGAATTCAGCTACTTGCTGATGAGCGACACAATTGCGCATGGATGGCTGACGAACCCGACGCATCCGATGGGGGGCAGCTTCGAGACCATGATTTGTCAGTCTTTCAAACCGGGGGAGTGTAACGAATTCGATGCCCGAGCCACACTCCCACGCCCAGCCGCGCTCTTGCCGTGATGTTTCTCTTTCAATTTGTAGGCAGTGGATTCTTCTTTTCGAATACCCACACGATGTAGGGAGGGTACGGCGCATCCTGCAACGGCCCAAACTGCCCGACCTTTATGTAATTCGCCATAATCCATTGGTGAATCCGCGGATTATAGCCACCATTCATGAAGCCCAATACTCCGTACTCCACACAGATGCGGTTCGAAATCAGGACATAGCGCACTTGATTGGCGACCAGTTCATTGATGAACTCCTGTTCCTGTTCGGGCGCCACCATCCCCGGCAACAGCGAATACCATTTACTGGGAGCCTCTATGCCGGCGAAAACGTAGAGGCTGGGAGGTTCCGGCAACATCAGAATGTCTTTTCCGTTGCGCGTATGCGTCTTCATGAAGGAGATGATTTGCGGAAACAGCACGGTTACGTCGGAACTGGTGTAGAAACTGCCGTAAGGTGTGGTCAGACGGGCTGGAAGCATCTCAGGTTTCGGAAAAAACAAGAGAAACAGCAGGGCTGCTTCAACGGCCATCATGGTGGCGGCCACCATGGCACCACGATGGCCATCCAATGACCGGCACCTCCACCGAATGATTCTGTAAATGAGAATGACGAAGATGAGGAAAGCGGGAACATTAAAAAAGACAGAGCAAATACTGATGATAACGGGGCGAAGTTCCATCATCTGCCGCACGCCGATCAAGAGCGCATAGATTCCAAGAGCGGCTTCCTGGACAGCTAATGCGGTTCTCTCGCCGCTGGCCAGCTTCCAGAGGGCGTGGATCGAAAAGAACACGACAAGAAAGAATATTCCGGCAGGAAAAATAGCTTGATTCAGCGGGACCAGCAGGAGGTTGGAGGCCCAGTGGTGATCCACGATCACGCCATTTGGAATCACAAACACGATTACCAGGGCGGCCATCCACACGGGGGAGAGACACGCAAAGCTCGCTATGGCAATCGACGCTCGTGAGCGCAGTCTGAACTCTTTGATGACCGAGAACGCCAGAGACGCAAGGAGAGCCCATAGGGCCAAGGCCAGCGCCGTAAATTCCGCGGTTTCCAGCAATTCCGATGGCACAAAGCGAAAACCCTGTTGCGGCATGGTGATTCTTGAGAACGTGCGCATAAAGTACGTTCCAGGCGTCGAAATCCAATTCTCAATAAAAAGGAGTTTGGCCGACAGCTTCCAGACGAACCATCCATAAACGGCTAATGAAGGCAACAGCCCGGCAAGGCATACGGCGATATTCCGAACGAGTTGAGGCGTCGAACGCTCCATCAGATAACCGGCCGCGGCTTCCAAACCAAGTAAAGCCAGGCAGGCAACGCCAAACTCCTGCTTTGTCAGAATGACCAGACACGCCAATACCGCCGCAATACCCAGATGTAACGCGCGGGCGCTCGAGGCGTGGCGCATTACAAAATAAAGGCAGGCCCAACCGAGAAATGCGCCCAGCGATGCCGCATAACTGTAGGGAAAGACAAAGTTGAAGATGGACGGGTAAAACGCCTCCGCCAGGAAAAACAGCGAGGGGACCGCGCTGCCCACCGGCCCGAGATGGAAGCGGCGTGCGATTTCAAAGGTTACCAGGGCAGTGCCAAACGTCAGCGTCAGGCCGAACACGTAGAGAACGGTCAGATGAACCCCGAAGATCCAGAACAACAGCGCTTTAACATACGGTGCTAGGGGCCCATACATGTACCAAAGATCGCGGAACAGCAGTTTTCCTTTGAGAATTTCCGCCGGCACGTAAAGCTCTCTTCCATTGTCGATCTGGAAACTTCCCCAATGTCCCCAGGTGTGCCAGGCCATTGCGCAAGCCAAGAGCATGATTGCCAGGCGTGCCACCCACTCGGCCGCCGCGGAACGCGGTTCGCTGATGGGCGAAGGGGTTTGCGTCGCCTGCCAGGGCACACCATGGCTAAAGATGACGGTCCGCTCAGTTTCTGAATCCACACCCATCGGAGACCCTCTCAGCGCCGGCCGTACAGTCTAACTCCTTGCTAGAACCGCCATCTCCCCCAAATAGAACCACAGGCGCTGCCGTTTGACCGCAGCGGGCAAGATCGCATCGAGCGCGCGAGCCAAGGGGGTGAAGACTCTACTGTAGCTGTTACCTCGCGCGTAATGCAGCAGCGCATAACCCACGGTTACCGCTTTTGCCAATGGACGCACCTTTACGGAGCGGAAGCCGCATTCCTGCAGCACAATTCTGAGCGATTCGACACTGAAGAACCAGAGATGCTCGCGCGAGGTGTAATGAA
>QHZC01000482.1:8229-10105 GCA_003224515.1 Acidobacteriota bacterium | reverse complement strand
CCTACACAAATGGTCCTCCGATTCGGTCGGACGGGGTCGGCTATCACCTATGGACGCGGGCCCTGCTTCAAGGGAATTTCACCTTTTGCCAATGGAGGTCCGACCTGGACCAGGTAGCTGCAATCTCTTTCGTGGATACGAGTCGCGGAGTTTGTCAGGATAAGTTCCCGCCGGGTCTTGCGCTACTTCGATTTCCAATTATGGCACCTCTAATAATAAAGAAGAATGGCCCTCTGATTAGTCACAGTGAACATGAGGCCAGTTTGATCCTCGGTGCTGTAATGCTCGCATTGATCTGCGCGCTGCTCGTTTCATGCAGCCGTCTGTTAGGTGCTTCATTGTGGGCTGCACATTTCTCTCTCCTAACATATGTATTTGGTACGGGCCTCTTTCACTATGCGACTTATGATGGTTCGTTCACCCACATCTATACTGCCTCGCTTTTCGCCTTGCTGATATGGCTTTGGATACGGGCACGCAGTAGCGGCTTACACCTTCCGGCATTAGCGTTGGGTGTAATCACTTTCTTTCTCGTACTGATAAGTAATACAAATGTATTCCTTCTTGGTCTTCTGATGATCGGAGATTTGGTCATACACTGCAAGCACCGAGGTATGAAGATGGGAATCCGTCAATCGATCGCTACTTCCTGGCCGTCATTTGGCGGAATTGGAACTGGTCTCGTCGTACAGTTTACGTACAATTTCTATGCCACGCACACGTTCACGATTTCTAGCTACGGAAGTGAGCATTTCGTATTTAGCCGACCAATGCAATGGGCGCTTCTCGTTTCTTACGAACGAGGCCTCTTCACCTATTATCCTATCGTGGCTCTGGCATTAGCTGTGGGGCTTATAGTCCGAAAGTCGCGCCCAAGCGCAATCTGGTTTGCCGTAATTTTGGCGTGTTTTACTCTAATCTATGGATTTTGGCACTCCTGGGCGCTAGGGGGAGGATTCGGCCATCGCGGATTTGTCGAACTGATGCCTATGGGGGTCCCGATTTTTGCCGTTTCACTTTCCGAATTGAGGACGCGATTCAGAATCGTTGCGGTTGCCATCAGCATCTTGGCAGTTTTCGTTACTATTGAACTGCTGTTAGGTTATTGGTCGTGGAGCCTGCCTATCGCGGGCACAACTCGTGTGGTGTACTGGTCCCATGTGATCGGGAAAAAATCGCTGCTCTCGCGAGTAGCACATAGACTGGGTATCTCGGCCTAAGCGATGGGAGTTTCCGCTGGCCTAGAATGCTTCGGTATCGAAGAAGCGATTCTGCCGCCCTCGGCACAACTCTCAATCAGCTCACGCGCTCTCAGCCCTTGACATTCCTGCCACACTGATTGATTGCTCGTTTTGCGCTTCGGTCGCTCGTCGGAATACTTGTACCAGTTCCTCATCGTCGTCGAAGAACAGGTCTCCATCGGCACCTTGCTCCGGGAGCCCGCCGACCGTAGAGAGGATGGCGGGACGGTGGAAGAGCCTGGCGCGCGCGGCTACGCTAGAGGACCAGATCTCCCTATAAGGGAGGACTACCCAGTCGCTCGCAGCAATCCACGTATCGAACTCCTCGTCGGTCAAGAAATGCTCCTGCAAATGAACATTAGCCGAAGCTTGAGCCAGTGAGTGCAATTCAGCAAGGTATTCGATTGTGTCGTGGTATTCAAGCCTGAGTGAGCCGACCACGTACAGTTGCGTCTTTGTCAAGGATGCTTTTTCGAACGCTCTCATAGCTCTGTCAAATCCTTTGTGACGCTGGATAAAACCAATACAGAGAAAGATTTTGTCGTCTGGCGGCAGCCCGAGCTCGTCTCGTGCTGCCTCGCGCGAAATGTCTCGAAATTTGCGGAAGTCTGCGTGATGCGGGCAGATCTGAATCT
>QHZC01000482.1:0-8214 GCA_003224515.1 Acidobacteriota bacterium | reverse complement strand
AACGCGTAGTGCTGGAGTAATTTCTCCCGCTCTCGTGTGGTGTGCAGGATCAGCTTGGGAACAAGCTTCCATTTCCAACGAAACAACTGGAAGTTGAGCGATAGTTGCGATTTCCGGCGCAGAAAGGGGATCTCGTGGCCCACGACTTCAATCTTCCGGCGGCCCAAAATCCATAAAATGACAAACGAGAGGGTAGTGCACAAGGAGTCCCAACGGCATTCGTTATCAAGCAGCCCTCTGTAAAAAAAGGTCCAGTTATATTGAACGACAACATGATCGTAGAAGGGCAAGAGCGCAACTAATTTCAGAATCTTGAAACCACCGAGGAGATTCCAAGCAAAGTCGACATTACCCAAACGATCGGGCGAGAGTACATCCACCAAGTTTCCACACTCCCGGAGCCGTCGCACGGTCTGGCTGGCATAAGTACCAATGCCACACCGAGTCGGCGGAAATGTCGTCACAAAGAGATATTTCACAGTCGCTTCTGAGTTCATCCTCTGATAAATGCGAGGCACGCGCCGAAGGATTCTTCCACACGCGTCTCCGAAAGTTCAATCAAGCCTAGTGTAAGTAATATACTCACGTCGGGATAAGTGTCATGCCACCCTCGTTTATACCAGAGATCCGCTGGGTTCTGTCCGTTGAACACGTCGTGAAATTGATCGAACACAAGTTTACTCGTCGGGGAGGTTGGAGAAGTGAGGTAGAGCTGCTCCTGTAAGCGTAGTCCGTCACGCAATAGGCGGCTTTGAAGCGTCGCCCGATCATAGCGCCGCTCGAAACGGAACAGTTACGACGAGCCGTCCCCCATGACGAAGCACTCGGCAAAACTCGCGCATAGCCAAAGAATCGCCTTCTCCGGGGATGTGTTCAATCGTGGAAACGGCCGTGATCATATCGACAGAACTATCCGCAAAACTGAGGCGCGTGGCATCTTCTTTTTGTGTACGGAACCCGTCCTCGCGTAGACCCAATATGTCCATATAAGTTCTCTGTCTTTTAAGATAGACAGGGTCCATCTCTGTGGCGAATGTCTTCGCCCGCCGGTGGCTATGAATCAAAGTTGGTAAAGCAGAACTCCCGCTGCCAATATCCACATAGATTTTCTCGGAATTCACAAACGCAAAGGCATGTTTCAGCGTAAATGCGTCTTCGACATTGCGAAATATGTCCGTACGCTGCCCGATAAGTTTGGAGTGCTGGAACAGGAGCCACCAGTATTTAAGCAGGCCGTGCAAAAGCATTCGCCTTTTCCTTTTCCAAAGCGTTGCGAATCGCCTCGGTTGCCTGTTTAGCAATTCCGGGCCATGCGAAGTGCTCTGTTGCAACTCTCCGCGCTCTTTGACCGAGTTCATCCCGGCGAACCGGATCGCTAAGCAAACAGTCTATTTCTTTCACGAAGTGCTCTCCTGCGCAAATGACGCACGCGTTTCCTGCGAGTTCCAGGCCGCGTGCTCCAGCTGGCGTGCTGATTACTGGAAGCCCAGCGGCGAAGTAGTCCAGCATCTTAAGATTTGTCCCTGATCCCGAAAACATCGGGTTAATGGCGATATCGCAAGCCTTATAAATGATGAGTTTGCGCTGGTTATCCACTGTACCCGTCCAAGTGATATTCGGGAGAGCCCTAGCAGTTTCTTGAGTTCGGGCTTCGAACGAGTCCCGCACGCCGCCCACAATATAGAAGTGACACCCGGGTAGTTTTCCGGCAATTTGAGGGACAATAAAAGATGCTGCTTCATAGTTTGGTTGATATCCGCTTCCGACGAAAACGAGCAGCGGCCGCTCAAGAGGCAGCCCTAAGTCATGCTTGGCTTGGATCTTTTCTTGTCTGTGAGCGGGGCGAATTTCCTCGATGTCCACCCCATTGGGAACTAAGACGATCTTCTCTTTAGAGACTCCGTACAGCCTCGATAGCTGGTCTGAATCCCCCAGTGAGCAAGCGAAGATCAGATCAGCCTCGCGGCACAGTTTTCCCTCTAAGCGCCTGACTCCGGCAGCAAGTAGCTGCCCTGCGACCGTACTTCCCAGAATCTTTTTCTTCACTAGGTATTCGCAGTTGTGAGAGTCGTAGAACAGCAATTCATCTGGCCTTCGCGGAACGTAGGGATAGACCCAGGGGTGGGAGATGATAATGACGCGGCTGTCTTTCGCCTCTGCTTCTGCCAAACTGCCAAAGCGCGGAGAACACCGCAAGAGATAGGGGATCGTGGTATCGATTACTGTCTGCCCTCCCGCGCACCATCTGATCCAGGCGTCAAGGTGAAAGTGCACCTGCGTTAGTGGAGTTACGATCTCGCGAAAATGAGGAGACAGATTCTGCTCTCGGTAGGTCGGGCCCGGCCAATCGTAGGCACCAACGTATGTCACGTCAAATCCCAACGAAGCAACGTGACGATAAAGTTGATAGATGCGGAGGCGGCCTCCTCCGACAGGAGGATCAAGGACCTGGTTGTCAGAGACAAGGACCTTGACTCCACCTCCGTTGGAATGAGCTTGCCTAGTTCCGAAAGAGAAACGGGATGATTATGCTGCGGCCAGCAGGCGCCGGGCGACGTCACTCCAGGAAAGCCGGGGCAGGGCGCGAAAGCCGTTTTCCCCCATCTGCGCCGCTAAGGAAGAACTGGAGGCAAGACTTTCGATAGCCGCCGCGACGCCACGTGATTACCGGCTTGTGGCTCATCATGGCTTCGAGCGTCACATAGCCGAAGTCCTCGTCTTTCGGGACAAAAAGCACACAGAGAGCATGTGCATATAGCTCAATGATTTCATCGTCGCTCACGTAGCCCAAGAACTTGATTCGTGGATCGTCCTTCGCGAGCTCTCTGAAGTATGGCTCGTCTTCTCCTGCGCCGACGATCAGCAGAGAGATCGGACACTGGGTCAGCTTGAATGCGCGGACTGCGAGATCGACGCGCGTCCACCGGTGCAGGCGCCCAGGCAAAAAAAAGTAATCCTGACCGCCGCAGAAACAACCTTTGTTTTCTAGAGGTGGATGCAGCACTTCTGAGTCGAACCCATTATACTGCTTGAGCCTGCGTGAAACCTCGTGCCCAATTGTGAAAACTCTGCGTGCTCTCCGGAACCCAATATTATCTAATTGATGAATGAGATCTCTTCTTTTAATCTGTTCACCGAGTGACGGGGGATCGTAACGGCCATATTCGTCATCGAACCGATCATAAAACACACGAATCTGGTGAATCAGCCAGCAAATATGATTCGGGTGCCGCACCATGAAGGTGGGATTTTTTGTCGAAACAACTGCGTCATATTTCGAGAGATTAAGGTCATAACAGCTAATATACGATTCCAATACAGTATCCCAGGTGGCTTCGCTGACGGGCACTTCGATCAACTCCGCTTCGCAGATCACCGAAAGCGCATTGTGGAGCTCATGAATTAACCTTTCGGCTCCAAATAGCCGCCCGCGCGCCGGTGAAGTAGGACCGATTAGTGCGATTCTCATCCTGCTCATACTGCCTAGGCGGATGCTTTCTTCCCATCTGCCAAGCTTACCAATTCAGTAGCTTAATAATTATGTATACTTCAACGATTTACACGCTAGAAAAATCGTGTTACCGAACAACGGACAATCGGGACGCCCAAGCATACTCAGGCTTTCGTACATGAGGGCAGCTGTTGCTGTGTTCCAGTTGTTCGGGCCGTTAAATAAGAATTTTTCACAGATCTCAAATCCCCCGGATTCGACGAGCGAGACCACTTCGGTGGGTGTGTACTCTCGATTATGCCGATCAGTGCTGCCGTAAAATATGCCTGGTGGCCAGAATATGTTTGTTCCTGTAGCCAGCGCCAAGATGTTTGCCGCATTGGCCACATTGGGAGTGGTTAACAACAAATAGCCGTGCGGTTTCAACACGCGTCCAAACTCGGCCAGAATCTTTTCTGGCGGGCAGATTGCGATGTGCTCCAGAACTTCCGTGAACACAATGGCATCAAAGGAGGCTTCAGGATAGGGCAGCGCGGATTGTTCAACATCTACTGTCTTCACGTTCAGAAATGCAAGCCACTGCGGATCTGGATACTTGCTGAACCAGTTTTCGTTCAAATCGATTCCATGAACTTGGCACCCCAGAGTATCAAGGAAAATAGCCAGGTAACCCGGCGCGCATCCTACATCGAGAATACGCGAGTTCAGCGGGAGATATTTCGTTATCCTGTCGAGTACAAACCTGAAGCGAGAAAGAGAGCACTCAAAGTAAATTTTTTGTTCCTCTGAAAGTTCGGAGAAGTAATTCGCCTGCGCGGTCTCCACAACGTAACGGACAATCGGGGAATTAGGCTCATCCCAGATGACCGGAAACGGGGGGGGACTTTCCTGGGCTCTTTGCGTCGCGAATTCAAGCAAGCTGCGGAGGAATATCTTCACCCCGTTTTCCCTCACCGACGCGGTAGTATTTGCCATAGATCCAGTCCTCAATCGCTGCGTTTACCGTCGCAACCATTGCAGTAGCGACCGTGCTCGTTTCATATTCCTGGAGGCACAAAGGAAATCCTTCGTCATGCCCTCTAACCGTCGTTCCAAGGATTCTTCCGCACAATGATGTACGAGTGAATCTGTACCGTACAGATATAGGACACTGCATTCGATTCCGTGCCGATAAATGACACGTCATTGAGCAACTCTTGATTGTGCATATCGTCGCCCTCTCCGAGCAAGCTGTACTATCCCAGAAGGCTCATCGCAGCTCCGGTATCCACTGAACGCGGTGCCAGGCTGCGGGACGCCCCACGTTTTCAAGGTTGGAAATGATACGCGCGGCGCAAGAGTGACGCTTGGCGCAGAAGCGCAGTGTCTCGGCGCATAAGTCTCCCTGTTGGGGAAAATTCTCTGTGTGACTGGTTGCAACACGCATTTTCGTCATTGGCCGAGTCCGAAATTTCAGCGGTAACCCACAACGGCGTAGTCTTGACACCCGAAAAGAAGGGCATTCATCTGTTCTAGACCTTTATTGAAGCGACCCAAATCAGATGCAGCCTGCGGCAATGTAAGCTTCGGAATTGACTGCCCAAGATTCGCTGGCGAACTGAATTGCAGTTCTACCTTCTCAAAATTCAACGATTCCAGCAGAAATCGGAGCATTTCCGGATGGACGGGCCGCACGTGGGTAGGATCCAGGAAGAAGTTGCGGGATAACGCCAAAAAGCATTCAGGATTGATGGTTTCGATCACGAGGGGAGAACCAGGTTTCAATTTTTTTTGAGAGAGCGCAACTAGGCGAATCTGTAGTCCTGAAGGAAGATGCTCGATCACTTGGCTACAGAAGATGCCTCCGATGGAGGCATCGGGAACCGACTCGAGATAATCAAAAAGGCTTTCTTGTAACACCTCGAGGCCTTTTTCCTGGCAGAGTAAGAACATATCGGTATTGCTTTCCACGCCGCGCGCGACAATTTTATTTTCTTTCATAAGTTCCAAGAACTCGCCACGGCCGCAACCAAGATCAATCACGTTCTCCCTGCCTCGAAAAATGTCGATGTAACGCCGCTGTCGGTTCTTGATATCTTCCTCAGAGCCCCGAAAGCGCTCTTCAAACAGGAAATAGTCACTTGGGGTGGCTTTTCTGTTCCGGCAGGTAGCTCGCTCTGCGGACGTTTCTTTCATTGAGCCGCAGTCGTTCTTCAAGCCGGCGCGTTGTATCCGCAACGTGCTTGCTATTGGCGGCTACATTCTCC
Source organism: Acidobacteriota bacterium (assembly GCA_003224515.1). Classification (GTDB taxonomy): domain Bacteria; phylum Acidobacteriota; class Terriglobia; order Acidiferrales; family UBA7541; genus Acidiferrum. Next base: position 2,517 of record QHZC01000482.1, on the reverse strand, counting down.
TGAAGATTCTCAAGCGCACGCGCCGTTTCGTTCAGCGTGCGGACGACCGAGCCATGGAACTCGTGCAGCGGCCGCGTATACCACATTAAGGCTCGCCTTAGGACCCTCTTTAGAAGTTGAATCAGATCATTATGTAGGCCACGGCGCCGAGGATTGATCGTCCCTACTTGGTTCCACAGCATGTTGTTGTCAGCTGCGTTACGATGCATCTCACTCAGGTCGTAGAACGACACGGTTGCTACCGCTCTCTCCTTGGGGACCGGATTGGGAGCTGCTGGAAGAACGACGATTGCGTTTCCGTCCCCAGCCTGCTTGCGCAAACGCACTCGTTCCCGGATTCGCTCCATGATTTCTTCTGCACTCAAAGAATCGCCCATTTGCTCTGACATGGCGTTTTACCCCTACAAACTTTGCATTTTCGTGAGTAACTCACGTGCCACAACAGCTTCGGCGGAGATTGTGGCCTTCCGCATCGTTTCTTCATGCTGGACAGCCGTCTTCCAATAATCAAACAAGTCCGCCAAGGTCTGGCGCATATTGTATGCAGGTTCCAGCCCGTGGCGCGACGCAGTTTACGGCTACAACCGTAAAGAGTTGAAACATCGGCTGAACGAAGGCGCTGACGTAGTGCTGAAATTTGTATGGGCCGGGAAGAAAGCGAAACAAGCGACAAGACGATTTGTCTCACGGAGATCGGTTGACCTGAAGCCACATTATAGGCCTCGCCTGGTTTACCTTTTTCTAGCAGCAATTCGTAGGCACGAACAACATCACGCACATCACTGAAATCACGCCTTACTTGTGGATCACGCACAGGAAGGAACGCACGTCCGCGTCCTAACTCGATTGCCGCGATTTGGCGTGCATAGTCAGAACAAACAAAACCCTGCTGTTGACCAGGACCAGTGTGGTTAAACGGCCGCGCTCGAACTACATACAAGCCAAACCTGAAATGATACCGGCCAGCCAACATATCTGCTGCAGCCTTACTCAACGCGTAAGGATTCGGTGGGGCGAAAACCTGGTCTTCGGTAACCGGAAGCCTGCACGCCCCTACGTTGCCATAACATTGACCAGAACCAACCACTAGAATCCGGGCCCTAGGAACCACCTGACGGGCGGCTTCGAGAAGATTGTATGTTCCCCAGAAATTTGTGTCGAATGCACTCCTGAAATCTTCAAGAGATCGGGATGGCGACGATTGGGCTGCCAAATGATAAATTTGGCCGGGGCGAATCTCTCGAGTGATGGCGCGGACTCGGTCGGGGTCTCGAACATCGCAGCGAAAGAGCGCCGCACCGAAAGCCCATTCAGTTGGAGGTGAAAGGTACGTTCCGTAGACGCTGTTTCGACGTGAGAGCAGCAATCTCACTAGGTGCTGGCCGACAAAACCCGTTGCACCCGTCACTAATACGCGCATCAAGAGCCTGCGAGCGCTACCGAAGAGTAGAGAGGCAGGCCTTTGCCGAGGCGGTAGATGTCGTAATCGACCATCATGGCAATCAACTCGGAAAACGAAATCTTCGGCTTCCAGCCAAGCTTCGTATTCGCCTTGGATGAATCTGCCAGCAGGTGATCCACTTCCGCCGGACGAAGGAACGATTCGTCTGTTTTTACGAAATCTTGCCAGTCGAGGTTTGCTGCGCTAAACGCAATCCTGACGAGATCGGCTACTGAGTGAGCCACACCGGTGCCCACAACATAGTCATCCGGCTCATCCTGCTGTAACATCCGCCACATTGCCTCTACGTATTCCTCAGCAAATCCCCAATCGCGCTGGGCGTCAACATTGCCGAGAACTAGCTCCTTGGATAAACCTAACTTTATCTTCGCCACACCCTGCGTAATCTTGCGAGACACAAACTCAATGCCGCGTCGTGGAGACTCATGGTTAAAGAGAATTCCGGAACATGCGAACAGATCGTAGCTTTCGCGATAGTTCACTGTTACGTAGTGACCGTAAACCTTGGCAACGCCGTAAGGACTACGCGGATGAAAAGGCGTCGTTTCGCGCTGCGGGAACTCGGATGGCTTTCCAAACATTTCACTGCTGGACGCCTGATAGAATCGAATGCCCCGGTCGACTGCGCGGATGGCTTCCAACATACGGGTCACGCCAAGTGCAGTGAACTCCCCGGTCAGTACGGGTTGCTCCCAGGAAGTTGGGACGAAAGATTGCGCCGCCAGATTGTAAACCTCGTGAGGACGGGCTCGACGCAGCGCGCTGATGAGTGAAGTCTGGTCCAACAGATCAGCTTGGATAAATGTAATCTGGTCGTTGAGATGGGCGACTCGCTCACAATTTACACTGCTACTGCGTCGGACCACGCCGAACACCTCATAGCCGCGCCCGAGCAGGAGCTCCGCCAGGTACGATCCATCTTGTCCGGTCAGTCCAGTGATTAACGCTCGGCCTTTCATTTTCTCCTCGTTTCCTTGACAGGCGTTGATTTTGCCACGAAATAAGGAAACATTCTGCTCGTGACCGCCTCATAAGTATATTCGTCGTGAACCTTT
>QHZC01000480.1 GCA_003224515.1 Acidobacteriota bacterium | reverse complement strand
CACTCACCATCCGGCAGGTCACCAAGGATCGAGCCCAAACCAGGCTGTATTTCGTCAACGGCTGTACCATCGTGGCCCTCTTTTCGTTTGTCTCTCTTGTCGGGTTATTCGCATTTGTTCGCTTAATGGGCTATCCCGCCGACACCACTCGCGTCATCTTGCTTCTCTCTCTGGGGCTGTTTCCATATGCAATTTCAGCCCTCTGCGAGGGAATCTTTCAAGCTTGGGAGCAGATGCGTTACATCGCTTTCGTCAACGTGCCGGTGAATATCGCCAAAATCGGTGCCGCCCTCGTCCTGCTATTAACCAGCCACGGATTGTATGCGGTTGTGTTGATTCTGCTTTCCTCTCTCATCGTAGCTGCGGGGAGTGAAATCTGGATTGTGCTCCGGCGCTTCCCCCCGCAGCGGGCGTCCTTGGATCTTCATTTCTCGCTCGTCACGATTCGTTCTGCCATCACATTTCTGGGCATCGACGGTACCATCGCCGTGATGAGCAGCATTAATGTCCTCCTTCTTTCCAAATTGGCGAGCGAGACCGAGGTAGGTATTTACAGCGCAGCGACACAGTTAATGGTGCCCCTGCTGCTCGTCTACCAGAGCATTGCGCAGAGTATTTTCCCTCTGATGTGCCGGAAGGTCGAGCCGGGATTTCAAAGCCTGAAGCGCATCGCGGTACAAGCCATCGAAGTGCTCCTGGTCCTGGCTCTGCCCGCAGTGGCCGGCCTCTTCTTCCTTGGCGAGTGGGTGCTCTCAGTTCTTTATAAGAATCCAACATTTCTCCAGGCCTCGCCCGCGCTGCGGATTATGGCCTGGGTCTTGATATCGCAAGTATTTACCGCGGTTCTAGGTCAAGTGCTGGTGGCCAGCCACCGCGAGAAAGTCACTTTGCGTATTGTCGCTGTAGATACTCTGGTCAATTTGCTTGTCGGCTGGCCGTTAATCCGTTTCTTCGGTTTGCGCGGTGCGGCGATCGCCTTGCTGATGACCAGACTAGTGGACTGCTTTCAGCATTACATTCCTGTCTCGCGCTTGTTCTCTGGAATCCCACTCGCCAAGATCACTTGGAGACCCATCGTTGCCGCAGCCTGCATGGTTGCTTATCTGCTTGTTGCCGCTGGCGGCGGCAGTCTGAGGGGCGTGTCCGCAACGCTCATCTACGCCGCTGTGCTGCTGGCCCTGATCATCCGGGCATCCGGAGGTCTTCGACAATTCAAGGATAAATATCTACTTCTCTGGTCGGAGTAGTGCCAGGGGACGACCTGGAAGGCGAGAATCCTGATTTGGAAGGTAAATCAAGTGAACCACACGCTTCCAGATTTCCTAGCCATCTTCATGTTCTTTCCTACCTATAACTCCACGAACTATTGGGCGGATGTGGTGTTCAACACGAGTCCGGGCTTGATAGAAACCGAATCAAACTGGACCTCCTCCGGGCGGAGGAGCTAGTCAGTTCAAGGTTAGGTTTCTTCAACCGCGGTCCGAACCGCGGTGAAAGGTGCGCGCATGATTGAACTATCCGTCGTTTTGATCAGCAAAAATCAGGCCTGGAATATCTCGCGCCTCATCGAATCGGTGCTCCAAGCCAGTTCTTCGATTTCCTCCAAGGAGATCGTCCTGGTAGATTCAGCCTCAACGGATGAAACTGTTGAGCTGGCCAGCCGCCATCCAATAAGCATTGTTCGCCTTCAGCCGGGACAGCAGTTTTCTCCTGCGATAGGTCGGTATGTTGGATACAAATGGGCGCAAGGTGAGTTCGTTCTTTTTCTGGATGGCGACACGGAGCTCGTGCCAGGTTGGCTCCCTCATGCCCTTCGCGTTATGCGGGAGGTAGCCAACGCCGGCGCGGTGACCGGCAAGGTGATTAACTTGCTTCCGTCAGCGGCCGGGGAGCGTACACCCCTGGTATCGGCGCTCGGTACTGGAAGAAGTCGGAACTTTTAACCCTTACCTCAAATCTGACGAGGAGCCGGAGCTTGGTCTCCGCATTCGTCACGCAAAGTATCGTATTCTCGAGCTCGACCGTCCCATCGTGCATCACTATAACGCTGCGCCCGATGACATATCCTCAGTGCTGAGTCGGCGGAGGCGCAATTTCCTTCTCGGATGGGGCCAATGCCTTCGCTATCACATCGCTGATGATCTGCTCTGGCCGTACATCAAAGAGCGCGGCTGCTGGAGTCTTGCCGCTGCGCTGTGGCTGGTTGCGGGCCTTGTCAGTTTTCTAAGGACCTTGACTGTCAGCGACCCCATGTGGTTCATCTCATGGATTCTTGCATCGGCGGTGCTGATTGCAGCGGCTGCCTGGAGAAAGCGCAGCCTGCGCAGAGCCCTTGTTGCCGCGTTTCATCGACTACTTATGGTTGAAGGTTTGTTTAGGGGTTTCCTGATGAAGCCGTTCCCGCCAGAAATTTTCCGCGCGAATTTCGAGGTGATTAAAGAATTCCGAGACTGCCAATGGGTTGTGAACGGCTCCATGAGAGACACATGCGCTGGAGCGCAGCTTCTACGGCGCTGACGCGAAGGATTCCGCTGACAGGCGAGTGAGTTGCCCCGCCGTTCCCATCCCATACACCAGAGGAGCTGTGAGCGCACTGCACATCGTGCAGGTAACGCCTGATTCTGGTGAATTCCCCTTACCAGCGGGGCTCGGTCGGCCAACCACGCCGATGATGCCAAATACATTCTGCAGTTTGTTGGTGTCCTGAAAGGGAGCCGCTCGCGGAGCTGC
>QHZC01000479.1 GCA_003224515.1 Acidobacteriota bacterium | reverse complement strand
AACCGCAAACAGATCCGCAGCTTTGCCGAACTGGACTTCCTCGCCAAGGCGGAAAATTTGGTGTTCATCGGGCCAACCGATCATACGACATACTGCTACACCTCGCTAACTCTCTGAAAAGATTGCATATTGCTCTGTCGTGTTTTGAGATTGCGGGACACGGATTCCATTCTTGATATTTCCTACTGATTGTCTGACCGTTTCCGATTCAAGCGCCTCCACTCGAATCTGCCATGGTGCGCCGACTACGATTTGAGTCGCTACGAGCTTTTTCTGTTCAATCATCTTGCGCACGCTACCGGGGCTCACACCCAGCCGTTCAGCCGCTTGCTCCAGCGTCAGGTATTCATTACTTTGTTGAGCGGGATCAAACGCGGGAATTTTATGATGGTGTCGTGCCCAATAGACTCGCCTCTCATTCCACGCATTGCCGGTTCCAGTGTGTCGCCGGAGCCGATTCAGCGTGGCGGCAATTTGTTCATCGGGATAATTTCCTGCCATCTGTCGAATCACCTCGATGGTATCGACACTCGTACATCGGCTGTGTTTCCCAACCCCATTCTTTCTTACCCGCACCTCGGAATGACGTCCTCCCACCCAGTGAATCAATAACACAACGGCGTTGCCTTCCTCGTCTACATCGGCAACAATCTCCTGAATGAGAATCCGAAGGATTCGTTGTTTGAGGCGACTGTCGCTGGTGGGAGAATTCCATACCGCTGGCAGATCCTGAGCGAGGCTTGTCAAAAGCTCTTTGTCCGGTATGGCAACCATTTGATTCCCACGATCGAATTCCTCCAACTTGTCTTCGAGTTCACGCGTCTTCTGTAGAGTCACATTCCAACGTACTTCCAATTCCGCCGCTACGAGTCGCTGATCAGGGTCAACGGCTTCGTATCTGCGCGATGCCAGCCGTGCTTCGTACCGTGCTTGCTCGATCGCGAGCTCGATCATTTTGCGTTGCTCTTGCCGCTGATTTCGCAGTTGCTCGATCGCTTCCAAGGCAGCGTCCACAGCATTCCCTTGGATCGCGTTTAGTACCTCGGTCGTCACCGCTTCATCCACTCGTACACCGCCGAAAGAAATGCAACGGCTTTCCCCTTTATTAATATTGCCGCCAACACATTGGTAACGGACGCCACGATCACGCCCACCACCATAGCCGCCATAAAAGACGTGGAGCATTCGCCCGCACCGCCGACACCGGATGAGGCTCGTCAACAAGGCTTGTCCACCCCGGCCGGCTTTGGGCTGCATACGCGACTTCATGTGAGTATTCGCAGCGATTGTCGCTTGGTTCCGTTCATACTGTTCCCAGGAAATGTATCCGGGATGATGGTCGCGAAGCAACACCAACCATTCGGAGCGCGGCTTTCGATGCCCCTCTGATTTGCGGGCTCGGCCATTTACCACTTTGGTCCGTACTTCGGTTTTCCCGAATGCGTAAGCCCCGGCATAGATCGGATTGGTCAGCATGTCGAGAATGTTGTGATAGCTGGGCAGCTTCCAGACAACGCGGTGCTCGCGTCGTTCGCTCACAGGTATGGCCGGCAGCAAGACCTTTTCTTGCCGGAACCACAGCAGAACTTGTCGGGCACTCCCCAACTCCGTCATCTTACTGAGAACCAACTGAACGGCTTGCTGAACGCGCTGATCCGGGTCCTTCTCCATCTTCTCATTCGAGTTCCAGCAGAAACCGATGGGAAGCTGAAATCGTAATTCCCCTCGGGCTGCCTTCTGTCGAATAGCCTCCAATGATCTCTGCCGCAACAAACTCAGTTCAAACTCCGACATGGTGCCTTTCAAACCGAGCAACAAGCGGTCATTGACCAGTCGTGGATCGTAGACCCCATCGAAATCTACCAGCACAGCGCCAATCATCCCACACAGTTCAATTAGATGATGCCAATCTCGTCCGTTGCGGGCCAGGCGCGAAGCTTCAATGCAGAATACGGCACCCACATCACCGCTGCACACTTCTGCCACCAGGCGTTCGAATCCGCGTCGTTCTACTAGGCCGGAGCTTGTGTGCCCGAGATCCTCATCAATGACGAGAACGTCAGGGAATCCCAAAGTGCGGGCCTGATCGGCCAAACTGTACTGGCGTCGCTGACTCTCGAGATTGCGGTGGACCTGCACGGGCGTCGACTGGCGAATATAGACTACGGCACGCTTACGAAGGTGTTCCGCAGTGAGTTTAGGATTCATGATTCACCTCACCGTCGGCTGGTTTTGCGCCGTCGAGTGACTTTACGTTTTCGCGTGACCTTACGTGGTCTTCGGCCGCACGAAGCAATAACTCGGCTAGAGCCGTCTCCAGGTCTTTTTGTTGATCGCTGGGAACCGTTGCCTTGTTTGGGTGGATCAGGGAGAGATTCAACTGCAGGTCGGATGAGTTGGGTGCTTGCCTCATGCCTTGTCTCCTGGGAAGGTTTCCCAGGACCTTTATCGCATGAAGGGGTCAGAACCATGTCGAGCAAGTCACGAAGCTCTTGCAGCGCCACAGCAGAAATCAACGGCGGACCAATCGTGAACTGCAGACACTCCGGGCTGAACATCCACGCTGGAAGAGAACGACAAATGCTGTCTTCGTCCGGAAGTTGCAACTCAACGTGCTCTCCATGACGGTACTTCGCGCGGCGGCACACGCGCAGTGTCTGACCACTCAGCGGGTGCCAGCGGTAATACACCGTCAACGATTCGAAATTATAGGCATTATGTTGTGGGCTCCACCGCTGTCGGGAAGACTGGACTTGCCTCTGGTCTGTTGCTCAAGGCACTCCAGAATGGTTACCGCGGTCTGTTCATTCGAGCCCAGGATCTTTTCGAGGAGATGTATGCCTCGCTGGCCGATCGTGCCTCGCGTAAGCTCATCCGCCGTCTGGTTCGCATCGATGTGTTGCTCGTCGACGAGCTCTCGTATCTTAACCTTCGCCCCGAACAGACCAACATCTTTTTTAAACTGATGGAAGAACGCTACCGTCGTAAACCCACGATTCTGACAACGAATTTAGAGTACGACCAATGGCATCAGCTACTCGGCAACAAAGACCTGACCGAGGCCCTGCTCAGCCGCTTGCGGCATCAGTGCCAAACCATCCGCATCAACGGACCTTCCTTGCGTGAGCCTCAGGGTTGATCACTTCATTCGAACTCCTCCCGCGAATCTTCCCATTTCCAACCAAGAACGGTTGTTTATAGCGCGTCCCTTTTTCTTCATCCGTGTTCCGATTACGAATCTCATTCCAAGTTACGATTCAAGACAGGGTCGTCTTAGGCAAGTACCAGTGGGTCATTCTTGGCGAGCGGTCGGGTCGATGTCACAATTCATGAAAATCCGGGTCGCGATTCGTGAAAAGATCCTACGCCTGTCTCACAGTTGTTGAAATAATCCTACACGAACACATCACGAACACATTTAGGCGAGGCGCGCTCCGCCTTCGTGCCAGGTGTTCCAGGGTCGAACTTCCGGCTAACTGCGC
>QHZC01000478.1 GCA_003224515.1 Acidobacteriota bacterium | reverse complement strand
AACGCATGGGGGGAAGGCCGGCCGGTGCGCAGATTTCGGAGGCAAGCAGTCAGTGCGAGCCGAAGAGTCGGGAACAGAAGAAAATCCAAGATGGCATGGCCAGCGTCCGGGGGATAGTGGTCACCAATCACAGGAAGTATTTGCGTGCGTTGGCTATAGTAGGTGAAACGGCCCTGATTTTCTGGTGCGTTCTTCGCGTAAGGAATCCACCAATCAAACACATGAACGACGGTCCAAAGTGCCAACAAAGAAGTCGCAATCCACATTGAGACACGGCGCATTCGTGCAAAAGACCAGGCCATCCAGGCTAGAAGTAGACCAATAATGATGTCGGGATCGAACTGATCATTGTTCACTGGCCATGCAAATTGCCAATTCCATGGGCCTAGAGGAATCCAGCGATAAACTTCGTAGTACGCGAAGAGGGTCGTCAAGGAGACAGTCGCCCAGATGTGTGCCCGTCGCATGCCTACCAGCTTATCATTTGGAAAAGGAAGCATCCTTCCATCCTCCGGAGCACCTCTAAAAATCCAGCAGCCTTAGGCGCCGTGCGCTTCCGAAGATGATTCGCCGCCTTCCGGACGCAGCAAGGGGAAGAGAATGACGTCGCGGATCGAGGGCGAATCCGTCAGCAGCATGGTCAGGCGGTCGATGCCAATGCCCTCGCCGGCCGTCGGGGGCATGCCATGGCAGAGTGCGCGAATATAATCCGAGTCCAGCTGCTTTGGGACTTCGTCGCCGCCTTGGGCGATCTGAACAAGAAAGCGCCGTTCCTGCTCGGCGGGGTCGTTCAGCTCGGAGAAACCGTTCGCCACTTCCATTCCCGCAACGTAAATTTCGAATCGTTCCGTCAGCGATGGGTCTTCCGGCTTTTGTTTCGAAAGCGGCGAGATATCTGTCGGAAAATCGTAAAGGATAGTGGGCTGGACGAGTTTGTCTTCGGCCATGGTTTCGAATAGCAGTCCTGTCCATTCGCCATTCGTATGCGTCCCTTTGGCTGCCGCATAGGGCGCACCGGCGCCCTTGGCCCACAGGTTATAGCGCTTGGTCGCCTCCTGAGCGCCACCGGGCGCGGCTAATTGTTCAGTTGTGGGCGCCGCGCCCGCCGCCGCCGCCGGCCAATATTTGACGATCGCTTCGCGCATGGAGAGCCGTTGCATCTTCGAAAGATCAAGCTCGGCCCCGCCGTACTTCACCGTAGTTGAGCCGGTAATGTTTTTGGCTAGCAGCGCGAATAGCTGCTCGTTCACATCCATCAAATCGCGATAATTGCTGTAAGCTTCGTAGAATTCCAGCATCGTGAATTCGGGATTGTGTTGCGTTGAGATTCCTTCGTTGCGAAAATTTCGGTTGATCTCGTACACACGGTCGAATCCGCCGACCGTCAACCTCTTTAGATAAAGTTCCGGCGCGATACGCAGATATAGATCAATGTCCAGCGTATTGTGATGAGTGATGAAAGGGCGGGCCGTAGCTCCTCCGGGAATCGGATGCATCATGGGAGTTTCGACTTCGACGTAACCTCGCCCGTCGAAAAAATGGCGCAGCTCCTGGATGATTCGGGCGCGGGTCATAAACACCTGACGCGACTTCTCATTGGCGATCAGGTCCAGATACCGCTGGCGATAGCGCAATTCGACGTCCGTCAAGCCGTGCCATTTTTCCGGCAGGGGCAGCAACGCTTTCGAAAGGAAGAAAATTTCCTCGACCCAAACGGACAACTCATTGGTCTTGGTTCGAAACAACCGCCCACGCACGCCAATCGAATCGCCCAGATCCAGTAGATGAAACAGCTGGAATCCTCCTTCGCCGACAACATCTTTCTTCACATAGATCTGAATGCGCTTGCAAAGCCCGCTTTCCCCATCAGCCGGCAGGACACCATCCGGCCGGCGACCCGGACCTCTTTCTTAATCGCCTCTAACTCCGCGCCGGGGGTCCGACTGTACTTGTCTAGCAACGCGGCGGGTGTATCCGTCCAGCGAAATTCCCGCGGATACGGATCGTGCCCCAGCGCCTGGATCTGTTCGAGTTTCTTTTGGCGCTGTTCAAACTGGTCGCGCGGCTCGAATTGCAAAGGGAAAATCCTTTCGGCAGCGATGGAGTCCGAGTATAAGGGCGCGCGTCATCCCGGGGCAAGGAACACCTCGTGCGTCCCTCCTCCCGGAGAGCGGGTACGTGGCGCGCGGAAACCCGCTCGTCTTCGCTTTGGCCTCCACAAGAAGTCCTGACATGCCACCTTGGGGCCTGAGAATATTACGGCTTGCCGGAGAGTTTTTGCTATACTTGCAACTGACTCATCGGAGAACTCCTTGTGAATGACCCTGTCCGCCTCCGACCCCGCGGAATGTCTGTCAAAGACGATTGGCGCGCGTGGCTACCGGAAGAAAAATCACAGGTTTTCCACCGTGAGGTCCACCGCCTCGAAT
>QHZC01000066.1:16630-17186 GCA_003224515.1 Acidobacteriota bacterium | reverse complement strand
GATTACTGCCAGCGCGCCGTGATCTGGCTTCGCACGGTGCAGAAGGCAGACGGCAGCTTCGGCGAATCGCTGGCTAGCTACGAAATGCCGGCAACAAAAGGGCTGGGACCCAGCACGCCTTCGCAAACCGCTTGGGGTTTGATCGGGTTGCTCGCCGGCGCGGATCTCCACGAACCCGCCATCGTCAGAGCGATTTCTTACCTCGTGCACCAGCAGAAAGAAGATGGCTCGTGGAGCGAGCCGGATTTCACCGGCACAGGTTTCCCGGGCGTATTTTACCTGAAATACCACCTCTACCGGAATTCCTTTCCGGTCTATGCGCTGGCGCGCTACTCCAACCAATCGCGCAGAGCGGATGAGTACGTGGCGCTGAAGTTCCAGCCCAGCGAATTCCGGCTGCGCAGCGGGCTTTAGAGCGCATGATGCGCTTTCCCCTGCGGCTTACTGCGGACCTCACGCTAGCCCGGCTTGCGCAAAAGTTGTGTCTCGCCCAAGGCGCCCGCCCCATCCAATTTGTGGATGCCGCAGAAATCTTGCATCAGGATTCCAACCGTCC
>QHZC01000066.1:14042-16602 GCA_003224515.1 Acidobacteriota bacterium | reverse complement strand
TTGGATCGGAGGGAGCGAGCCGCTCGATCATCCCGGTATTTCGCATCTGGTCCGGGCAATTACCGAGACCGATCATTTTGTTTTTCTCGAGACCGATGGAACCCGTCTTCGCCGCCGCCTTCATGAGTTTCAGCCGATGTCGCGGCTCTTTCTAACCGTTCGCCTGGAACCTGGTGCGCAGCGTCCCGCTTCGAAAAGCCTTCAGGAAGGTGCATGGGAACTGGCCGCGGAGGGCATCCGGGCGGCGAGGCTTTCCGGCTTTTTGATGTGCGTGCATGTGTGCGTTCACGCGGAGACCGAACTGGGGGAGATGGCTGAGTTAATCCCGCTTGCGCGGACGCTCGATGGAATGGTGATTACGCCGGCGAATGGCGGATCGAACTCCACGAGTTTGTACGCCGCGACTTTGCGGCGGAAAACGGCGGAGGCGCGAAAACTGATTGGCAGCAAGTGGTGGGAATTCTTTTCGTGGTTTGTTGAGCTCTTAGTGAGTGGCCAACGGAATGCGACGCGAAGTGTCGAAGAGACCGGTGTCCACATCGAACAGGAAGCACACGCAAACGGGGAAAGCGTAAGAGTCGTATGACCACACTCGTCACGGGAGCGGCGGGGTTCCTGGGCAGCCACGTGGCCCGCCAGTTGGTGGCTCGCGGTGACGAAGTGCGGGTGCTTCTTCGCGCGTCGAGCACCAATCGCGCGATAGCCGATTTGTCGCTCGAGTATGTGACCGGAGATTTGCGCGACCCCGCTTCGCTCGCTCGCGCGATGAAGGGCGTCAAGCGTGTTTTTCACGTCGCCGCGGATTACCGCTTGTGGGCCAAGCGCAAGCAAGACATTTACGATTCGAACGTCGGCGGAACAAAAAATCTTCTGAATGCCGCGAAGCGCGCCGGCGTCGAGCAGTTGATCTACACCAGCACCGTGGCAACCATTGCCGTCGACCGGCCGCAGCGTCCCAATGAATTCACCGACACCAAGCTGGAAGAGATGGTGGGCCATTACAAGCGCTCGAAGTGGATGGCGGAAAGGGAAGCGCTCGCCGCCGCGAAAAGCGGATTGCCGGTCATTGTGGCCATGCCGACGACGCCGATAGGTCCGTGGGACTGGAAGCCGACGCCGACCGGGAAAATCATCCTCGATTTTTTGAACGGCAAGATGCCCGGTTACGTGAAGACCGGCTTGAATTTTGTGGGCGTGGAGGAGTGTGCGGCCGGACACCTCTTGGTCGCCGAAAAAGGCAAAGTGGGTGAGCGCTATCTGCTAGGTGGCGAAAACCTCACGCTCAAGCAGATGCTGGACAAACTCGCGAAGATAACAGGTCTGCGCGCGCCTATTTTGAAAATTCCTCATGGACTCGCGCTGGGTGTAGCCTATGCCAATACGGCGTTTTCGCGGCTGGTCGGGCGCGAGCCGGGCATACCAGTCGAAGGCGTGAAGATCGCCCGGCACATGATGTTTGTGGATTGCTCGCGTGCCAAGCGTGAATTGGGGTTTCAAGCCGGGCCGGTAGCCGCCGCCTTGGAGCGCGCCGTGCGCTGGTACGAAGCGAACGGCTATATCGCCAAGAGCCGCGCCAAGCGCATGGCACGTGCCGCCGCGATTTTGTAGTGGCCGGTCGGAACTTTTCCTGAGCGTAGCCGAAGGAGACCGGTGCCCTTGCTATTGCAGCGCCGGGCGCCAGCTTGGAATCTTAGGCTCATAGAAATGCATATCCTCGTCACATTCGCCGTCGAAGCCGAATTCGCCCCCTGGCGAATTCGACATGGCTTCAAACGCCGTGAAATTAGGATCCCGCTTCTTCCCCTGGACCGACCCTTCTACGATGTGTTTAACGCCAGGGTGGCCGGAACCGATGTTGAAGTTCTAATGACAGGTATCGGCTGGAAGCATTTGTTCTGCGACGTCGCGCAGAAAGCGTTGCGTGATTTGTTGAAGCGGAAACCTGACTGTTGTGTTTCAACAGGATTCGCGGGTGGACTAAACCCCGGACTCCATCCCGGAGAGATTGTTGCCGCTTCTCAGCTGGTTCTCCGTCAAGGGGGTAGCAGAATACTGAGCAATAAGCGGCTCATTAAAATAGCGGAGTGCTGTGGCGCCAGAATAGCCGATACCCTGATCACCGAAGGCCACATCCTTTGCGAAGCATCTTCGAAATCTGCGATGTCCAAGTTTGGTGATCTTGTGGACATGGAGAGCTATCACATTCTGCAAGTCGTGTCCGCTACTCAAATTCCGGCGATTGCTGTTCGGGCTATCAGCGATGCAGCTGACTGCGACATCCCCATCGATTTCAATAAGGTGCTTGGTCACGATGGAACGCTGAGAAAAGGACAATTACTTAGAGAGATCGCTCGCCATCCGCTTAGGATTCCTGGGCTCATTCGCTTTGGCTGGCAAAGCAATAAGGCTGCTCACTCGATGGCGGATTTTCTGGATGATTTCATTGCTTCACTCGGAGATTGCCATGGGCGAGTCGCAGCATCTACCTACGGCGAGATGGCGGCGCGATGAACCGGACCGGAACGACCCTGGAAGCAGTGAGGACGCTGGGTCCAATCCC
>QHZC01000066.1:12994-13977 GCA_003224515.1 Acidobacteriota bacterium | reverse complement strand
TTGCCGCCTGTGGGGTCTGCGGCACAGACATCAAGAAGATTTTTTACGCTTACGTTCCTCCGCCGCAAATCCTCGGACATGAACTGGCAGGCACGGTAGTTGCTGTTGGCCGCGGCGTGACGACGTGGAAGCCGGGCGACCGCGTGATGAGTTTTCATCACATCCCCTGCGGGAAATGTTTCTATTGCGAACGCCGCCTTTTCTCGCAGTGTAAACAGTACAAAACAACGGGCCTGACTGGCGGATTCACGCCGAACGGTGGGGGCTTCGCCGAATACGTGAAAGCCATGCCCTGGGTGGCAGAACGCGGAATCGTCGCTCTGCCCGATGATGTCAGCTTTGCGGAAGCAACGTTTATCGAGCCGATCAACACGATTCTGAAAGCCATCGAGAAGGCCCGCGTTACGGCAGGCGAGACCGTGCTCATCGCTGGTTGTGGCCCCATCGGACTGCAATTGCTGATGGTGGCCAATTTGCAAGGCGCAAAGCTCTATACCAGCGATCCTATGGCCGTCCGCCGCGCCAAGAGCCTATCTTTAGGGGCATTGGAGTCGTTTGACCCTAGTGATGGTAAGCTTGTGGACCACATCAAAGCCCGGACGGAGGGGCGAGGCGCCGATGCGGTTTTGGTAGCGGTGGCTCACCCGTCCGTTGTGGTCGATGCGCTGGCATTGGCGAGGCCCGGGGGACGCGTGCTGTTGTTTGCCGCGAACGATCCGGTAACCAGGATTGAATTTCCCGCTGCAGCGGTGGGGATCGACGAAAAAGAAATCCTGGGCAGCTACAGTGCGGCCGTGGACATCCAAGAATCAGGGGCTGACCTGGTGCTGAAGAAGAAACTGCCGGTTATGGATATTGTGACGCACTGTTTTCCGCTGGCTAGAATCCAAGAAGGGTTAGATCTGGCCGCTAAGCCGACGGCGGAATCACTCAAGGTCTTGATTACTCACGCATGAGCACGACGACGCCCAAGAAGATGGGAG
>QHZC01000066.1:9333-12982 GCA_003224515.1 Acidobacteriota bacterium | reverse complement strand
TGACCGCGGCTGTGCTCTATGGCAGCGAAGACCTTCGCATTGAAATGATTGACGTGCCCGCGCTGTCCGCCGACGAAGTCCTCGTGCGCGTCCGGCTGGCGCTCACCGATGGCACCGATCTCAAAGTCTGGAAGCGCGGCTATCACGCCAAAATGATTCAGCCGCCGGCCGTCTTTGGCCATGAACTGGTCGGCGAAATCGTGGCCGTGGGCAATCGCGTGGACCCGCGCTGGCGGATCGGCATGCGCGTCATCGCCGCGAATTCCGCACCTTGCTTGCGCTGTTATCACTGCCGCCGCGGCCAGGAAAATCTTTGCGACGACCTCTTGTTCAACAACGGCGCCTACGCGGACTACATGCGCATCCCCGGGCGCATCGTCGTGGAAAACATGCTGGAAGTGCCGCACTCGGTGGACGATCAAAGCGCTGCGCTGGCTGAACCCCTTGCTTGCGTGCTCCGAGGAATCCACGAGATGGAAGTGCGGACCGGCGATACCGCGGCGGTGATTGGTTGCGGCCCCATCGGATTGAAGTTTGTGCGCATGCTTTCGCGACGCGGAGTTCGCGTCATCGCCTTAGCGCGGCGCGCGGCCCCGCTTGATATTGCCAAGCGGCTGGGCGCAGTGGCGACTTTCAACGTGGCGGAAACGGAAGATGTCGTGGCCGCCGTAAAAGCTCTTACCGAAGACCAGCTTGGTCCCGATTGCGTAGTCGAAGCGGCGGGTAATCCGGCCACCTGGCAGCAGGCCCTGGCGATGGTGCGGCGCGGCGGCATTGTGAATTTCTTTAGCGGCCTGCCTTCGGGTACCCCCGTGGAAATCGACCCGGCGGCGATCCACTACTCGGAAATCAAGTTGATTTCGCCGTTTCATCACACGCCACGGTTCTTTCGCGAAGCGCTGGAAGCCATCCGGCGTGGGGACATTTCGGCTCGCGATTTCGTCACCGAGGAAATCCGGCTGGCGGACCTTCCGCAGGCGTTTGCCCGCATGAAATCGCGCAGCGGCGAAATCAAGCTGGCGGTAAGGCCGTAGTCGGCGACTCGTGACTGGTGACTGGTGAACTCCAGACCTTCGAGCAGTCCAGCCCCTCGCGGTAAATCGTTTGAGGATATGCCCTCCTGATGTTGCTCCCCGGCGAAATCGGCATTACACGGCACGCGCCCAAGCCCGGCTGCACGCCAGAAGAGGCGCAGAAGTACACGCGGTGGCTGGCCACGCATCACTACGAGAATTTTAACGTGGTATCGTGGCTCCTTCCCAAAGCATTGCACCAGCATTTCTACAACGTCTACGCCTACTGCCGCTGGGCCGATGATCTCGGCGACGAAATTCCCGATGCGGCGCGCGCGCTGGAATTGCTCGATTGGTGGAAGCGCGAGTTGGACGCCTGCTACGAAGGAAAACCCTCCCATCCGGTCTTCGTGGCGCTGCGCGAAACCATCCTCGCGAAAGATATTCCCAAGCAGCCTTTTGCGGATCTCCTGAAAGCGTTTCGTCAGGACCAGACCGTGAAGCGTTATCCCAATTGGGATGCCGTGCTCGGCTATTGCGTCCACTCCGCAAATCCAGTGGGACGGCTGGTGCTGTACCTGTGCGGCTACCGCGACGAGCGGCGTCAGCGGCTGTCCGATGCCACCTGTACGGCGCTGCAACTCGCGAACTTCTGGCAGGATGTCTCCCGGGACCTAGACATCGGAAGGATCTATATTCCTCTCGATGCCGCCGCGGCGCACGGCCTCTCCGAGAGCGACATCTGCGGGCGCCGCTTCAATGAGTGCTATGTTCGCTTGATGAAAGAACTAATTGGTCGCACCCGCGCCCTCTTCACCGAAGGTAATGCGCTGTTAAAAATGGTGGATGGACGACTCGCCGTCGACCTGGAGATGTTCACGCGCGGGGGTCTGGCCGTCCTGGATGCCATCGAAGCGATGGGATATGACACTCTCCACCGCCGCCCGTCGGTTAGCAGAGTGAAACAAGCAGGACTCTTGGGGCGTGCTCTCGTGGCGCACTTATTTGGTGGGAATCCGCGTTCAAATGAGATTGCGCCGCCACCCGCAGTTGTAGGGGCGCAGGTCTATCCTGAGCGCAAGCCTAGAGATGCTGCGCCCGCGGACCAGGTGAACTTGGCGCTATCCTACGAAGAATGCCACCGCATTGCCCGCGCCTCCCACAGCAACTTCTATTACGCCTTCTTCCTGCTGCCGAAGCCGAAGCGCGACGCTCTGGCCGCCCTTTATGCTTTCATGAGGCTCGTGGATGACGTCTCGGATGAAGGTCAAGGGTTCCTCGCCAAGCAGCGCGGCTTGGCAAAATGGCGCGCCGCTCTAGATGAGGCTGCCACCGGACAGCAGCGTTACAAGATGCCCGCGCGCTATCTTCACGACCTGATCAGCGGCGCCGAGATGGATTTGACAGTGCGGACATATCCTACGTTTGACCGTTTGCGCGAGTATTGCTATCGCGTAGCCGGCACGGTGGGACTCACTTGCACGCACGTGTTCGGTTTTAGTGACGCGCGGGCGCTGGACTTGGCGGAGAAGCTCGGCCTTGCCTTTCAACTGACGAACATCATTCGCGACGTTCACGAGGACTACAAACTCGGACGCATCTATCTCCCGGAAGAAGATCTGCGGCGTTACGGGGTTTTACCGGAAGACTTTGGGCGTGGCGAAGCGACTCTCGGCATTCGTGAATTGCTTCGCTTCGAAGCCGAGCGCGCCTGGCAACTTTATGAAGAGGGTTCTGCTTTGCTCTCGCTCATCGACGCCGACAGCCGCGGCGCGTTGTGGCTCCTGGTTCACACGTACAGCGCACTGCTGAGCCGGATCGAGTCGTTGGGCTTTCCCGTCTTCGGCGAACGTGTGCGGCTTCCTAAGGCAGAAAAAATGATGTTCATCGCCCAGGCGCGCTTCGGGCGCCGCACGGAAGAGAATGTCCTTGAAAAGCGTGATCGTGATCGGCGGAGGGTTGGCGGGACTGGCAGCCGGCGTCGCGCTGGCTGACTCCGGCTGGCGCGTACGTCTGTTTGAACAGCGTCCCTTCCTTGGCGGCCGGGCAACGTCCTACGTATTGCCCGACGGCGAGCATGTGGACAATTGCCAGCACGTGACCCTCGGATGCTGCACCAACCTCGAAGATTTCTACAGGCGCGTCGGCGCCGCCGACAAAATAAAATTCTTCGATCGGCTCCTCTTTCTCGACTCGCAAGGCCGCAGAGGAGAAATGCGAGCGGGATATTTGCCTGCGCCATTTCATCTGACCGGGTCGTTCGCCGCCTTTGCCCCGCTGAGTTTACAGGACAAGCTCTCCATCGCGCGTGCGATGCTCGATATCTTGCAAACCCAGGGGAAGCCCGCTGAAGTTCAGGAAAAGGGCGGCATTTCGATGCTCGAGTGGCTCCGCCGCCGCGGCCAGACGAGACGCGCCATCGAGCGATTCTGGCGCGTTGTCCTCGTGAGCGCTCTCGATGAAGAACTGGACCGCACCGACGCACGCTTCGGCATCGACGTTTTCTGGAAAGCCTTCCTTTCGAACAGCACCGGCTATCGCATGGGAGTGCCCGTCGTGCCGCTCGCAAATCTATACGACGGGTGCAAGTTGGAGATCGAGCGCCGCGGCGGGGAAGTGGTTCTCCGCGCTCCGGT
>QHZC01000066.1:1154-9289 GCA_003224515.1 Acidobacteriota bacterium | reverse complement strand
CCTATGTATTCGCCGTCCCCCACACCGTGCTGGCGGAACTTCTGCCGCAAAGCATGAAGCAGAGTGACCCCGCGCTCGCGAATCTTGACAAAATCAAAGTCGCGCCAATCACCGGCGTGCATTTCTGGTTCGACCGCCCGGTCATGGATGAGCCGTTCGTGACGCTCCTGGACGCCACGACCCAGTGGATCTTCAATAAGACCGCTCTCTTCGCCAATTCCCATGGAAAAGAGAAAATCGCCCCGGCGGGACAGTACCTGCAGTTGGTGATCAGCGCGTCATACCATTTGTTACAGAAACCGCGCCAGGAGATCATCGACCTCTGTTTGGGAGAGCTCCGGGGAGCTCTCCCCGCCGCTCGTGATGCCGAATTGGTGAAGGCCACGGTCATCAAAGAGGCCGCAGCGACATTTTCCCCGGAGCCGGGAGTCGACCGCTGGCGTCCCAAACAGCAGACTGCCGTGCCGCGCCTGTTCCTGGCCGGTGATTGGACGGACACGGGCTGGCCCGCCACAATGGAAGGCGCCGTGCGCAGCGGTTACTTGGTCGCCGAAGCGCTGCTTCGCTCCGCAGGAGCGCCCCGAAGATTTCTGCAACCGGATCTCGAGCCGGATGGGTTCATTGCCATGTGGCTGGGGAGGCTGAACACCGCGACAGCCAGCTGATAACACCAATTCACGGATCGACAAGTTCGTACCAGCCGCTTTGGCGCTCCTTGCTCGTTAACTCTTCACCGCCGGCGTCCAGCGCTTGGTACCCCTCCTTGTAGACTGCCATGAACTGTTCATAGGCTTCGCGGGGATTCCAGAAATCGAGAGTGAGGTAAATCGCAAGACGAAAGGAATCGCGCAGAAGTCGGGTCTCGCAGTAGTTCGAATCGCTCCGGAGGAGCCTGGCCCAGTCACCGGCAGGACCATAGGCTTTCTCGAATTTTTCTTCACACGGCTTGACTTCGAACTCCCAGAGGGTTAAAAACATAGATGTCCCATCTCCTGCTCGTTGGACGTACGCATTTCTGCAAGTAAACTCTAGGGAACGAGTGCGCGGTCCGGCCGAGTGTAGCAATCCGATTGGATACAAGCCAAGTTGGCAAGCGCGATAGCGCAAAGGCGTGGGTTGTAGCTGTGGCAGTCCGTCGAAACGGGCGGACGGAGGCATTTGTGGATCGAAAGTACGGTCACCGCGGTTACCGCGACGCGGAAAAAAACGAGAAAAAAGACAAATCGCACGACCGCAAGCCGCCCGCCGGTGGGCCCCGCGGCGCCGATCAATTCGGCCCCCGCACTCCCCGCATGGTGGGCACCGTCACGCGGGCGCGATGCGCCAATTGCGGCGCCGTGTTGACCCCAGGGTTCGATCCCAATGGCACGTGTCCCAAGTGCCAGTTCGAATTGCACTGCTGCAAACAGTGCCGCTTCTTCGATTCCGGCGCACAGTTTGAATGCACCCAGCCGATCCAGGAACGCATCTCTCCCAAGGATGCAAAGAACTCCTGCGCCTTTTACGAATTCCGCATGACCATCGAAAAAGATACTGCGCCAACATCCTATACTCAGCCGGCAGCTCCTGGTTCTGCGCCCCCCGTCGCACCCGCGCGCCACACGGACGCCCGCCAGGCCTTCGAAAATCTTTTCAAGAAATAGTTGCTCGATGAAACCCTCGCGGCGACCGTTTCGCCGCCCTCTCAGCACCTCGCTGGGCGGATGCTGAAACTTCCGCGAACGAAGATAGGGCTTTGCGCCGCCCTCTTTCCGTTCGTCCCTATTGCGGAAAGAGGTAAGATAATAGCGCTAGAGTGAACCATATATTCCCTCTCCGCGCAGGCGGTTGCCACCATACTGGATACCACCAGCGCCGAAGTCTGCCGCCTCGTCAGTATCGGGCGCCTCTCCGGAATCAAGCGCAGGCAACCCGGCCGTCCGGGCACCGGCCAGTGGTTGATCAACCCGAAGTCCATCCCCAAAGAGCAGCGCCGCAAAGCCAAGCTTGCCGCCACAAGGTCGCGCCGCCGCAAGCGCTAAAGCGCGCCCTGTACCCGCCGGACCCCGTCTCGACCTGCCGTTTGGCTTGTTTTGCCCATGTGACCGCGTCGCGGACCTCTCTTCGCCTTTCTCCTTGTAGGGCCGCAGCATTCAAGCCAGGAATTTCTCGAGCGGCTCCCAATAGTTGGCTTTCCATCCCGCCGCTAGGTGTTCCCCTTGGCCCTTGGGAAAGCCGGTATGGTCAAAAACGAGTTTGGTCCCGGAGCCTTGCTCTACGAGCTCGAGCTTCGCAATCGAGTAGACGCCCGCATCCCAGGTGGCCACTCGCCAGGCTTGGACGATTCGCTCGTTCGGCACAAGCTCAATATGCCGCCCCACGATATGGCCGCCGAAGACTGAGAACGTGCCTCCTGCTTCACGGCTGATCTCCGTGGGCGCAGCTCCCGGCGGAATGCCGGACTTCATGGCCGCACTAAGCTGCACGACATTATTGAATTGGTTGGCGTCGGTGAGCGCTTCATACACGCGCTTCCGGCTCGCTTTGAAAACAGGCTCTTGGTGAATGGTTTCCCCCGTACGAGCGACCTCCTCTTCGTTTCCCGCCCACGCCTCCGTTGTGCCCAGGGCTGCGCAACCAAGCCCGATAGCCACTCCTGCAATCACTTGTCGTCGTGTCATTGTATTCATCGGTGCACTCGAATTCTTTTTCTCGCTCATCATTGTCCTCCAGAGTTCTGTGCGCGACCGTCCCGCATAAGACCATTTTGCTAAAATATGTTCAAGATAATGTTTTGCTGGAAGGGTAATCTCGTTCGAGGCATACTTCAGCATCTCGCGAACAAGGAGCCTTCATGCCTTACCCCGCTGGTCACCGCCCGGCAGTCAAGAAAAACATCGTTGATAGCGCACGCAAGCTATTCAATCGCCATGGCTTTGAAAATGTTTCGATCCATCAGATCATGGCCCGCGCCGGCCTGACGCACGGCGGATTTTGTAGCTATTTCAAAAGCAAGAGCGCTCTCTAAGCCGAGGTACTCGGGTGCTTCTTCACCGACCCGGAATGGAAGAGTTGCTGGGAAGGTGTGGACTTGTCCTCCACCGACGTCGGATGGTCGTCGCCCGCGCCCTGGTCGACCGCACGCTTGCGGACGAATTGCGCGACGCCTGCACATCCGTCGCCCTCAATCTCGGCGTCTGGGACAAACAAAGCAAATCGAAAACGGGAAATCCAATAGCAGAAAATCCAAAGCCGCTGGCGCACCGTAAGGGCGATGAGATGATCTTGTGTGCCGCATACATTTTGGGTCCTGTGGCGGCGTCACTTTAGCGGCGCCGTCCGGCCTCTCCCCTGTAGCGCCGGCATCCTTGCCGGCATTTTCGAGCGTGACCGCCTTCATTTACACTTAGACCGCGCAAGTCGCTTCATCTCTTCCGCAATTTTCCGCATCCTTTTAAGGATTTGCATTAGCAAGGTCACACTCTCTTCTTTATAAAACAAAATGGATGGAGGAGCGGGCGCAGGCAAAGGCAGAAAAAGCGGGGCGATCCAGATAAGCAGGGCAACCTCAAATGAAACCACGGTGGCCGAAACCCACCGCCTCAATCAAGGGGTTGGACCCTGGGTTTTGCAACAGCCTTTAGCTAGCCGGCTTTCATCTCAGCGAACTCTGCGTCTCTACGTTTGGCTCTTCTACTCTTCCCGAATTACCGCTTTCGCTTCAGTCCCTTCGGCACTCTTTTCTCGTCAACACTCCACAACTGTGCCCGCAACTTGTTTTTCTTCACCCAGTTACAAGCTCTTTGCCGAAACAACCGAGGAGGCCCACAACGGCAACCCTTCTCTAAAGAGGTGTCGCTATTTTTCGCGGCAGTAAGACTTCCCCAGCGGGAACAGCAACGGCTCGGCGGGCGGCGCATCGGCAATGGCCTCAAGTTGCGGGTACTGGCGGCGGAGCGGGTCAGGAACCTTTACTTTCGATCCCTTCAGGATGCTGATGAGCTGCAGGGCGTTCACGACGGACTTGCCCTGGAAGTGATTGTTAGTGACCACGAACGTCTCGCGGGCCCGCTCCGTAACTTTGCGGACGCGCGTGACCCAGGGCTCCAGTTCTTCAGCGGAGTAGAGATAGTTGTAACGCTCGTGCGCGGGGATCGCCGCATCGTCGTTGAACCACGTGTCGTAGCGGCGGCCGTGAAGCCGCACGTACCCGACCTTCGAGGTCGCCTGAGCGGAGGGCGCAAGCGATCGCCCGATGATGGGTTGGTCGATATTGCAGAAACTGACGCCGCTGGTGTGCAGCAAATCCAGCATTTCGGGAGAATCCCACGAAGCATGACGAACTTCGACGGCCAGGGGATAGTCTGCAAATCGCTTGAGAACAGCGGAGACATACGCCACGGACTTCGTGGTCCGATGAAACGAAAAAGGGAATTGCAGAAGGACCGCGCCGAGCTTGTCCGCCGCGCGAAGCACATCGAAGCCCGCGCGAACGGCGCGTTCGTCCGCTGCGGCAGAGCCAGATGTGGTGGATCTTATGTCGTGCGTGAATCGTTGCCACAGCTTCGTGGTGAAGAGGAAGCGCGGATTCGCCGCCACGCGATCGATCCATTGCGCTGCGTGGTCCGGACGCAGCGGTTGGTAAAACGAAGTGTTAATCTCGATGGTGTCAAAGAATTCCGCTAGATAGGTCGCCTCGTGGAATCCTTTGGCACGGCGAGATGGGTAAACGTACCCGGCCCAGTCGGGATAGGACCAGCCCGCGGGACCGACGCGGAGGATACCGGTCGGCGCGGAATTGGCCGAAGATTTGGTCTCGTTTAACCGAGGTTCAGTTTGTGATTTGTGCTGCGCCATGAAGTGGCGCAGGTGATTTGCGCCGACAGCAGCGTAGAGGGAAGGGAGGAGAAGTGTCAACGCCCGCGAGGGCCAAAATTCCGGTCGCCGTTGCTCCTGGCGTTTCGGGCTGCTATGCTTTTCGGCGATGTGGTGCAGTCAGCAGAACCTTGTCTCCCTCCTCTTTCTCAGCTTTTCCTACGGGTGCACACATGAAACTCTCCATCAGTTACAAACATGTCGAGTCGCACAAACCGGTCGAGGCCGAAGTCGAGCGTCACGTCAGTAAGCTGGGAAAACTGTTGCAGAGTTACTCTCCGGATCTCGTGCAATTACACGGCGCGTTTTCGAAAACCCCGCGCACGGACGAGAATTCCTGCTCGCTGAATTTATCGCTGCCAACTGGAACGCTGCATGCCACCGGCACCGGTGCCACGGTGCGGGCTAGTTGCAAGAAAGCCTTCAGCGAACTCGAAGCGCAAGTCAAAAAGCACCAGGCCAAGCTGCGCAAGGACTATGAATGGAAACGCAAGCGCCCTTTTCCCGGCGCCGAAGCTCTTTCCTGAATCTGCCCAGCGCGCCTCAGGTGGTTTAACGCGTGGGTCCGGCAGCTCATCCCCTCGACCTGCTCTCGCACTTGCGCGGCAGATACGGTCGCGTCTCCTTTGTCGCGCAACAGGCATGCTACAATAAGAAATTCTTGCCACAGGGGCGTAGCTCAGTGGTAGAGCAGCGGCCTTTTAATCTGAACCCACGAAATCGCTAGCTCCCGCGAAATCAGTAAGTCGTTGATTTTTTAATGTGTTAGCGTTAATCTGCGTTCGCTTCCGTTTCGCTCTTTTCGTCTGTTTTTAGCTCGTTCGGGGACAATTCGGGGACAATTTGAAGGCTCTTACGCAACAGTCCCCTTCGACTTGCGCGCCGGTGCGCTGAAGCATTTGTCGGCTGTTGGGGTTCACCAGGCGCCACACGGCACCACATAGCGTTATAGCAATTACGAGAGTCTTGCGATAGGCTACCTCCCGCGCCAGATTGCACCCCGCCTCTCGGGGTTGCCTGACCAACAATTTTTCTTACACTGTTACAGCGGACCATGAAACTCAAGAACTACCGTTGCACAGAATTCACTCTTCGCCTACGAACGGAACGAGTTAATTTTGCCAATGAAAGATCCTTCAAGGATCCGCGAGTATCCGACGTCGCCTCCGAATGGGAAAAAGGCAAACCACTCAATCTAACAAGCTTTACCCATAATGCCCGCCGAGATGACTACCACGTCCATTCAGTATTGCGGCTACTTGCAAAAAAAACTGTGGAGCTGCGCATCAGGTGGGTCACAGGTGTTTTTGTGGGTCCGAAAGATAGAGAGCCGCCCTTCGCAGACGGCTTTCTTCCCTGGGTCGCGCGATTCTTCAAAAAGAACGTTGGTCCAGTGAGTATTCTGGCGTTTTATTCATTCCCTGCCTCCAAATATCGCTCCGCTCTATCGCTGCCATTGCCCTTCATGAGTTCGGACCCAGGGAAACCACCAAGGTCCATTCTCGGCATGTCTATTTCCACCGAATTTAGAGGCGCTTCCCGAGCAACAATTGAGACGGAAATTATGCCCGACGGTTTAATCTGGTGCATGTTTTGCCAGAATTTGGCCCCGTCATCGGTGAGTATGTGACCAAAAGGTGAGTGATGATAGTCGACAAAGAACTCGGTTTCAACCTATTACACCAGGGCGATGCCCATCCGACGCGCGGAATTCCTCACGGGCTTCCCGAATCTTGGATCGAGGCGCGCGAAAAAGCCGCTGCACTCCCGTGTGATGAGACCCAAACCATTGGGGAGGTTTTTGACCGAGCAATTTCAAAGGTCCATCATGCCATATGGCGAGATAAGCGCGTACTTAGAGGCATTCCATGTATCCGGGACACTCGCATCCCGGTTTACCAAATCTGCGGAATGATCGCGGAAGGCTACTCTTCCAAGAGAGTGGCCAAGTACATGTCCATCTCAGAAAAACAGGTTAGAGACGCCCTGAAGTTTGCGAGCATCCTACTCGAACAATAATGAGCGCCCGCAAACTGAAGGTCCTTGCGGATGAGAATATCCCTGGCCACATTTGCAAATGGCTCAAAGGACTGCGGCGAATCGACCTCAAGACTGTGCGTGAGGCTCAACTGGCCGGCCAGGAAGATTCAAAGGTGGTCGCCTACGCTAGAGACCAGAAGAGAATTGTACTCGCCGGTGACAAAGCATTTTCGGAACAGAATTACACGGTGTGCACGCACCCCGGCATTATCAACGTCTCGAAATTAAATGCTAAGCCGCAGACCTGCCAAGAGAAGCTTTCACGACTTTTAGCCAAGGCTCGCAAGCAGGTCGGCCACAACGTAATTCATCTACACGAAAGCCACATTTGTGTGGTCAGGCTCGGGAACAAAAAAGAGACACTCCCTTACAAATGAACTCTTCCATTTGCCACCCAGCAATTTATTTCCAATTTTGGAAAAATCATGATCCCGGCGTGCATTCGCGCGATGTGCGCTGCTGACTCGCTCCGGAAAGCTTTCCGATCTGAGCGTCTACAAAGTATGGCAGTAAGTCTATTGTTTGCTTCAGTGTGTAGTTGCTGTCCCCGAACTGCCCCCGAATGGATTAGCGCCCAAAGAGGCGCAGTCCCTAGAATCAGGAAATGCCCTCTTCAAATGGTCGAATGATTCGCGCGCCACATAAAACTTTTTCCCGATGCGCACGTGCGCAACCTGGCCAGTGTTGATGAGATTTCTTACGAAGTTTCCCGTCGCGGCTTTGGCTCCAAGCTGCTGCAAGTACTTAGCTCCTTCAGGGATATCAAAGAGCTGCATCACCGCTTCGGTCCTGGTTTCCGCCGCCACGCTCACTTACACTCCTTCACGGCATCGGAAGTTTCGATATCCTTCCCGATCTTCGAGCTTGGAAATGTTTGCAACAGAGCCCGTTCCACTGCGTTCAACCGAACTAACTCCCGCTATGCAAGCGAATGCCGAGGCGCGGAAATTCCGGTCGCGTTAGCCAGCGAGAAGTGCCGCTCAAACAGACGTGAGCACGAGGCTTCGCCCGGTTGCCGTTCTACCCTAAATTTTGTTGCTGTCGTCATTTTGCGATTAGTGACTGTTTTCCGCCTGAATACGTTGGGATGTACCTGAAATGCCTACTCGCCATTCTTAGAGAGTTAAATGGCGTCTTTTCTATACACGTTTCCGGCTTTTTTCCGCCGACTTGAGTCTTCCGTGAGTTGTGCGAATGCCGTTTCCGGCAAGTGTCAGAACACCAGCGCGTCCCGTCCTTTT
>QHZC01000066.1:0-1147 GCA_003224515.1 Acidobacteriota bacterium | reverse complement strand
AGCGTGTGTGTCGGTGATCGGCACGCACAGATCGGGCCGCGTTCTTTGCAGGAAGTTGAGCAGACGCACACCGTCTCCGAACGAAGTACCTTCGGCCCGCTTCCTGCAGGCGTCATCGCAGTACCGGCGTTTTGTACCTGATGGCTCGCCTTTGGCGAAGCACCAATGGCACCTACTGCGGCTGGCGAGGTCGAGCTCCATGCACCGGATGGAGCAATAGCGCCGTGTAAGACTAGGCAGACGGTAGAAACCACGCGAAAGGCTCATCCCGCAAGACTCGCACTGTCCGTGTTTGTTCTCCGGCGTGAAGGTCCCGCTCCCTGTCAAAATGTCACGCTGCTCTGCCGCCGTTGCCATAGATTCTGTCTTTACCTCCTCCCTGGTTCCGCTTTCTCCCAGGTTGCCCTTCTGCTGTCATAACGTTGGCATTCCGTTTGCCGCGAGGTACTCGTTCAGCTTGGCTATCTGCTGAGCGATGCGAGCGCGAATGGCGGGATCGCTCAGATCGTCCGAAACTCCAGATTCACGGTTCCCATTCGGAACCGACTTATTCAAGTTGAGTTCCGCCGGGGAACTGAGGTTTAGACCTTCACAGGTTACGATTCTTTCTTCAGGGTTGCTCCGAAGCCGGGAAACAAGGGAAACCGGGCCTCCGTCTTGCCTGCACCATTGCGGATGGTCTCTTTCACAATCTGCGGCCGTTTCTTTTTTCCTTGACGGGTATCACGCGCATTCTTCTCCCTCTCGGCCCGCAGCTCAGAACGATAACCTCGTTCTTGAGCAATTCGCTCGCGTCCACTCCTACAAACTTCGTTACGGAGATCGCAAAACTTTGGGTCCTCCAGCGTTACACGGTACGTGCTGCACCGGCGGGTGATTCCAATCCTTGCACCTCGGCTGATCTGGATTGCATGTAGTTTTTGGAGTCGCTTCAATGCGCGGGAGACATCTTTTCTGCTTGCTACTCCTGAAAACCTCATGATTGCCTGGTAACTCATTCTCGTAATGCCAGAATCAGGGTCTCGAAAGAGCGCAAGTGTTACGAGGATGCGGCTCTCAGCCGATGAAAGTTGGCCGAACATCCCCGATTGCACGAGAACCTCAAACTCCGACCCATGCACTCCAACGCGATAAGGAGGTGGTTTGA
>QHZC01000477.1 GCA_003224515.1 Acidobacteriota bacterium | reverse complement strand
ACCGACCGGTGCGTTCTGGGAGGGCAGCCGACAACTCTTCCGGAACATCGTACCGGGCTTGATTTCGAGACCGAAACCATCACGACTCGGTTTCGTTCCAAATGAAGGAAAACACGTGGTTAGGCAGCTCAGTTTTTCGGTGCCTTGATTTTCCTCCGAGTCATGATTTCGGCTGAAGACTCACCAACTGTTGCGACAGCCGTCATCCCTTGCACGATGCGCCAATCGCCGTTCTCTTTTCTCATGGTGATGGCAAAGCGATCGAGAGACTCAACATTCTTCCCCTCAATGAGCGACACATCCTGAACTTCGTAAACAGCGGAAGCCAGATTGCGGTCGTCGCTGATCTGAATCGCGAGGTTTCTGGGCTCCCCAAACTTCGTCGTTTCAAATAGCTGCCAGTCCTTCTGCATCAAGTATTCCCAGTCGTGACGGCTCCGTGTGACCTCGGCGGCGTCGCTGCCGAAGAAGGTAAAGTCGCTCGAAGCCGTGAGCATGCCGGACATTGCTGCGAGGTTTTTTCGTTCATAGGCTTGCCAGAACTTGACCAACGTTGCGGCGACTTCGCTTTTTTCTCTCTCCATATACTTGGCACTTTTCTTTTGCATGACGCAAGCCAGCAAAACCACGGCTGAAAAAAGCAAGACCAAGTTACGCATGGTGAATCTTCTCCGAGCAAGGGACGAGCGCCAGGCGAACTGCCACAGATGGGCGTAGTAGAA
Source organism: Acidobacteriota bacterium (assembly GCA_003224515.1). Taxonomy (GTDB): domain Bacteria; phylum Acidobacteriota; class Terriglobia; order Acidiferrales; family UBA7541; genus Acidiferrum. The sequence goes on along the minus strand of QHZC01000477.1, from coordinate 7,513 downwards.
GAAATGCAAGGCGGAATTTTAGCTGCTGCTCCGAGTCGGTTGGCACCGTACACCTAACCCCTTCAGCGCGCAAAGTGCACCACCACAAGTCTGTCTGCGTGCCCGACCGTCCCAGTTTCCCCTCTCGTTCAGCTTAGAACACTTGGTTTCGTGAGACTAGCCCGCCCGCACGGTAATCAGAAGTGGCTGGCATTTGACTGATCATCAAGCTCCGGTCGACCACTCGGGAGTTGCCGTGATATCTGTAAAGGCTACGCCTTAGAGGGGATCCATGTTGGCGAAGGTGCACACACTTCACGTGTGTCTGGACGCAGACTGAGGCGCAATCACGCCGGATGCCTACGAAACACCGGCTCTGCGTGCGGCGACCTTAAAGATGGCGAACGTGGCGCCTTGCGGATCGGCTATGACGGACATCCGCCCGACATCCTCAAAATCCGTAGGAGGCATGTGGAGTTGTGCCCCGAGCTTCTTGGCCTTGGCCGAGGTGGCGTCGCAATCGGAAACAGTGAAGTAGGCTAGCCAATGAGCCGCTGCACCAGGCTGCCGATATGCGGCTGGCGGAATGCCCCCGATGAACTCCTCGCCATTCTTGATGTGCCAGTAGTTGTGAGCGGCGTCTTCGTCTTCTTTCATTATCTGCCAGCCAAAGAGGTCCGAATAGAACTGTCCCGCACGCGCTTGATCCGGCGTGTTCAAGTCGGCCCAGCAGAGCGTCCCGTCCAAACCTGTGATTCCGGTTCCGGTATTCTTCTTCGCTTGCCAAAGCGAGAAGTTCGCGCCCGTGGGATCCTGTAGGTTGGCCATCCGGCCAGCATCGAAAACATCAAATGGCGGCGCCAAAACCTTACCGCCGAGCCGCGTAGCCTGTGCGGCAGTAGCGTCGGCGCTTTCGACGGCGACGTAAAGATTCCAGTGCGAAGGAATGCCCCGCGAGGTCTGCTCGGGACGAAGTGTGTACGCCGCTGCGGTGTCGCGCCCCTGGAGCTGGAAAATGGTGTAGAAATCGTTTGGACCGATCGGAGTGTCCTTGAAGGTCCAGCCAAAGATTTGCCCATAGAAATCTCTAGCGACGGCTTGGTCCGCAGTGGCGAGTTCAATCCAGCAAAATTCTCCAGGAACGTGTTTCTCGATGTTCGCCATAGTGCGGAGTGTACTACCCGGCAGCAGAACAGGGAAGAGGTGCCACCTAAGTCTCGCTCTTAGGGCCTATCATGTCGAAACAACTGCCAAGCTGCCGGGCTGGCCCTCATCCGCACGTTGGTGATTGTTTCCGGTTAAGCCCACAATGCACGAAATGCAGCCTAAGCAGCGGCCGAGGATAAGGCTGCGGCCTCCAGCGCCGGCGGCCTGGCGCCCCTGATCAAGAGCCACAGCATGAGCGCCACCTCCCCGAAGGAGGCGGGCTGACAGTAGGTAAACACCTTGTCGTAATATTGCGGCAACAGCACACCCGTAAGGCTCAGGATCACCCAACCTGTCGATCTTGCCGCCCCTGGTTCGACGTTTAGGTAGAGCCAAGAAAAAGCGTCACTCAGGAGGCTGACATGGAAAGACAGCACACCTACTCTCGGAACGTGAAACGGATCGCGGTAGCTGCAATCGGGTTCGTGCTTGCCGCTCTGTTCTATAAGTTCGACGACGCGACAGCAGAAGGGTGCAACCTCCTCAACGGGGCGGCATGGTTCGCGGTGGAGATGCTGGACCCGGTCGTCCGGACTGGCTGGCAATCTCTGCAGGCGTATCTTTCTGAGAATTCAGGCTTTTTCCAGCATTTGCCACAGATCGTGGCATCCATCTGGCCGCTGCTTTACATCGTGGCTGGGTAGGCATGGTAGGACCGGCTGGTTGTGCGACGTACAGTTTGCGGACGCTTTCTTCCGAAAAAGCGTATAGTTCCCATTCCTCGACGCCCCAGTGCCGGTATCCAAGTGAGGCAGGAATGTCATCGAGGAATTCTCGTTGCCCGACCACAAAAAAATGATTGCTCCATCGTGTCGATCCGTAGGGCTTCGTTTGACGTATCGACAGAGCCAGGTTTCCTATCCGGCCAAGGCCGTGCGGAGACCCAGCCCCAACCAAAAATACAGGAGATCTGACAATGCGATTCATGATGATAGTTAAGTCGGCTGAGAGATCGGGCCGTTCACCCAAAGAGTTAGTGGAAGCCAATTCGAAACTCAGTGAAGAGGCGAACAAAGCCGGCACAATGATCGGGGGTGGTGGACTCGGCTCAACCGCGTTGGGAGCACGAGTCCAGCTTTCCGGTGGGCAGATCGCCGTGGTCGATGGACCTTTCACTGAAGCCAAGGAGATAGTCGGTGGGTACGCGCAGTTTGAGTTGAAGTCGAAAAAAGAGTCGATCGAAGGAGCAATGCGCTTCATGGAACTTCACAAGAAGCTCTGGCCCGGCTGGGAGGGCAAGACCGAGATTCGCCAGATGGTCGGGCCGGAAGACTTTGATTGCAAACCGTAGGAGCGGTTCCTCGCGCAGACAGCCAAGAAAAGGCCGTGAATTCACGGTACGGCGCAGTCGGCTTGCGCGAACCATTTGAAGATGGTGTGATGGGTAGCCGTGACGTCTACCCTGACCCATCGCACAATCGATGCCGTGTGGAGGATCGAGTCGGCCAGGCTCATCGCTGGCCTCACCCGCATCGTCCGCGATGTCGGTGTAGCCGAGGAGCTCGCACAAGATGCTCTCGTCGCGGCCCTCAAGCGGTGGCCGGAGTCGGGCGTTCCGGACAATCCCGGCGCTTGGCTGATGGCCACCGCGAAGCATCGTGCCATCGATTACTTTCGCCGGAATAAGCTCCTCGAGCGCAAGCATGAAGAATTAGGTCGCGAGCTCAAGACCCAGCAAGAGACAGCCGTGGCGAATTTCGAAGTCGCGCATGACAATGATATCAGCGACGATCTACTTCGTCTCGTGTTCATCTCCTGTCATCCGGTTCTCGCGGCGGAGGCGCGCGTTGCGCTCACGCTTCGTTTGCTAGGTGGCTTGAGTACCCAGGAAATCGCGCGAGCGTTCCTCGTCCCGGAGCCTACCATCGCCCAGCGCATCGTCCGTGCCAAGCGGACCCTCAGCGAGGCACGCGTTCCCTTTGAGGTCCCCCGGAGGCCCGATCTAGCCGCCCGTTTGTCGTCCGTGCTGGAAGTGATCTACCTCATCTTCAACGAAGGCTACGCGGCCACGGCCGGCGAGGATTGGATGCGTCCTGCCCTCTGCGAAGATGCGCTGCGTCTCGGGCGTATCTTGGCCGAGCTCGTTCCGAACGAGTCGGAGGTCCACGGCCTCGTCGCACTTATGGAGATCCAGGCGTCGCGCTCCGGCGCGCGAATTGGCCCGTTGGGGGAGCCCATCCTGCTCCTAGATCAAAACCGCGCGCAATGGGATCAACTCCTCATCCATCGTGGATTCGCCGCACTCGAACGTGCCGAGCAGCTTGGCGGCACGCCTGGCACCTATGCGATGCAAGCGGCCATCGTGGCATGTCACGCTCGCGCGCGCACCGCGGCGGAAACGGATTGGCAACGCATCGCCACACTCTACGACTCCCTCGCCCAGCTCATGCCCTCGCCAATCGTGGAGCTGAATCGGGCGGTCGCGCTCGCCATGGCCTTCGGCCCGGCAGCGGGCCTCGAGCTCGTCGACACGCTTGCCTCGGAGCCCTCTCTTAAGGCCTACGACCTCTTGCCCAGTGTCCGCGGCGACTTCCTCTTCAACCTGGGTCGCTTCGCCGAGGCGCAGGCGGAGTTCGCGCGCGCCGCATCGCTCACGCGCAACGCACGCGAACGCGAACTCCTGCTCGACCGCGCGCGAGCGTGCGCCGGAGAGCCACCGCAGCAGCCCGGGCCACGGTGAAGAATGACTGCGCGTCCGCGCTTTGCACGCATTCCAAGCGAGCCGATTGTGGCCGAGTGACGGCGTACGGCGTTTATGCGGATCTATCGCATTTGCACGATCCACTTGCCGGGATGCCACCTTACCGGGCGCCAATCCGAGCTGCCAGGCAACAGTTGCGTGGTAAGGGAATCTGTTGCCAGAAAAGCTTGGCAGGCCACCACAGAATCCGCGATTTACTTCACCGGGCCGACATAGCAAGCGGGGGGTCGCTGGTTCGATCCCCGCTGCGTCCACTATTTCTCAGGTTAAAAGCCGTCGCAATTCGTCCCAACTTGGCGTCTCCGCCGCACTGCTGTTTTTCGTTGCTGCATCTCTCACAGGTGTGAGATTTAACTTCCGAAGACGGGGCTAAACCAGAGTTCCTTGGAGCACTTCGCGGAGTAGCTCTTGTTTTTGTGTGGTGAGCTTCTTTCCTTGCGCTGTAAGATAAAACACGTCGATAGCCTTGTGGCCTTCCGTGTCGATCAACGCGACTTCGATGTTGCACCCCAGGCGCGCCAGCGCCGAGCCGATCTCGTAGAGCAATCCCGGATGGTCCTGGGTAACGATTTCGAGCAGCGTGCTGTGTGCCGAAGATGCATCGTCGAAGTTGATGCGCGTTTCGACGGTGACTTTCGGCGCACGCGAGCGGCTGGCGCTTTCGCGGCTTTTCAGGAGCGGCTCCAGGGGCGCCTTTCCGTTCACGACGTCCGCGAGACTCTTGCGGAAGCGTGCGGCCTCGCTGGGGTTCAGCTCCAGAGTGCGGTGCAAATCCGCGAAGTGGAAGGTATCCAACACAACCCCGGCAGCATTCGCGAAAGCATCCGCCTTGTTGATGTTCATGCCCCAGCCGGCCAGCACGCCCGAAATCGTCGCGAAAAGCGCCGGGCGGTCCGCCGTAAGCAGCGTCAGGGAGAACCCATGGCGCGTGGCGAGGAGTTCCGTCTGCACGGGATCCGTTCCCAGCTTCCGGTATAGCGCAAAGTGCGCCGCAATCTCCGCCGCCGAATGAACTGCGAGATACCGCCGCGGGAATCCTTCGAGGAACCGCTCGATCTCTTCGAGGGTAGTGTCGCCCGCCAGCGCTTTCACCCGCTCGAGCAGCGAGCCTTCATCCGGCGCGTGCAAGCGGTCGCGATCCAGGGTGCGGCTGAAGTGGTTTGCAGTGGCCACGAAAAGCTGCCACAGCATTTCCGCCTTCCACGGCGTCAGCGCTTCCGGATTGACGGAGTGAATGTCTGCATAGGTCAGCAGACATAATCTTTGCAGACGTTCCAGCGTGGTGATGGACTGCGCAAAAGCCGAAACGATGGCTGGATCAAAGATGTCTCTCCGTTGCACGGTGGCAGACATATCCAGGTGGTGTTCGATGAGGAAGTGGACTTCTTCTTTCTCTTCCGGCGAAAGATTCAACCGCCGGGCGGCACTGTCGAGCGCCGAGAGGCCGCCGGTAACGTGATTCTCCATCGGCATTCCTTTGCCCACGTCGTGCAACAGCAGCGTCAGAATCAGCAAATCCCGCCGTTCGGCGGTCTTCCAGAGCGGCGCGAAATGCGCTCCGCGCTCATCCGGAGGCTGCGCCAATTCCTGCAGGTGCTCGATGGTACGCAAAGAATGTTCATCCACGGTGTAGCGATGATAGAAATCGCGCACCACCAGCGAGTCGATCATTCCGAATTCCGGCAGGATTTCCGTCAGTAGCCCCAGCCGCTGCATCGACCGCTAAGCTACGCCCGGATAGTCGGAGCCCAGAATCTCGCGCAGCGTGGCCCAGGGAATCTCCGTGTTCTTCGGAGGAAGTTCCGGATGCGTCAAGATATAACCGATGCTGCGCTCTGCCTCACGGCTCAGCGGAATACCGGTGCGAGCCGCTTCCGCGAACAGAGAGTAGGTGACCGCGCGGTCCGACAGCACCGGCTGGTCGAGCACCTCGAGCAGGCCGTCACGCACCGCGAAAAACTTGTCGTCGTTCGGCTCGAATTTGCTGGCGCGCGCGGCGCTGAAAAGGCGCTGCCGCAGCGTTAACGGCACGGGAGCTTTCTGCTCGAGATAGCGCAAGAGTTGCCGGTTCAGCGTCCGGGCGTGCCGAAAATACTGGCGCATCCATTCGGCAGGAGTTCGCGCCACTCCGTCGCCCACACCCAGAAGGCGTTCTGCCGCCGCCGCCTGCAGTTCATAAGTAAGCGTGTTATCGTTCCGCCCGTTGCTGTAGTGCAGAAAACATCTGATGGCACTGAGAAAATCGACGGCCGCCGCGGAAAGGTCTTCCTCTGCGGCGGTGATGTTGCGAATCCCTTTTTTTTTGTCGACGATCTGCCGCAGCCAGATGGTGGCCTGGTAATCCCGCATGCCGCCGGGCGACTCTTTCACGTTGGGTTCGAGGTGAAAGATCGTATTTCCGTAGCGCGTCAATCGCTCCCTGGTCAGCCTGTGAATTTGCGCCAATAGGAAAGGCCGCGCCTGTGTTTCCGACGCGGGCAGCACTTTGGTGTCCAGTTTTTCGAAGAGCGCCGCGTCGCCGGCCAGGAAGCGACGATCCAGCAATGCCAGGTGGAACTCCGCATTGTCTTCTTCGATCCGCTTACACTCTTCCAGCGTACGGCCCGCCGAGCTGACGCGGAATCCGATGTCCCACAATGTCCGCGAAAATTCGGAGATGAGCGGCCGTGATTCCTGCTCTATCCTCTCGTTTCCCAGCAAAAATAGGATATCCAGATCGGAGTAGGGGAACAGCATCCGCCGCCCGTAACCGCCGAGCGCCAGCAGGCAAAGCCCTTGTGGTTCGCGGTTGTGGACGCGCAGGACTTCGTCAAAAATTTGCTGGACGTTGTGGTCCGCCAGTTCGCACTGCGCGCGCAGGGTTTCTCGTGCACTCGTACCGGTCTCAAATTGTTGCCGGATGCGTTGCCGTTCGGCGTCGGCCTGCGGGCCGAGCACGGATAGGGGCCTTGGGGAACCTTGCATGTTCTTTGCGGGTGGGGCCCAGATTGAAACTGGGGCGTGCAGCGGTCGTCACGTTGATCGCCCTGCGGTCAATTAGCTGGCTGCCCGGTGACCCGAAATGATTGCCTAGAGCGCGTTTTCGCCGCGCTCCTCGTTGCGAATCCGGATTGCTTCCTCAACCCTTGATAGGAATATCTTACCGTCACCAATCTTCCCTGTCTTGGCTGTCTTCAGAATTGTGTCCACAACGCGATTCACCAGCGCATCCGGAAGCACCATCTCCAATTTTATTTTTGGAAGAAGGTCCACCGTATATTCGCGTCCGCGATACACCTCGGTGTGCCCCTTCTGCCGGCCGTGCCCGCGCACTTCCGTCACCGTCATCCCCTCGATGCCGATTTCGCGCAGGGCATCTTTCACCGATTCAAACCGCGAGGGCTGAATGATTGCCTCGATTTTCATCATGGGTGTTTCCGCTCCGCCCCCTGCCTGAGGCTCCCTTGCCCGCTTGCCTTACGACTCAAGGTTATAAGCCTCTTCGCCGTGTTGCGTAATGTCCAGTCCTTCGATCTCGTGCTCTTCCGGCACGCGTATGCCCGTCAGTAAATCCACGATCTTGAGCAGCACGAGCGTTCCCACCAGTGCAAAGACCCAGGCGACTAAAACACCTACGAGCTGGTTGCC
>QHZC01000065.1 GCA_003224515.1 Acidobacteriota bacterium | reverse complement strand
GCGTTTGCTGTCTGCGTGATACTCAGCTTTCGACTCATGCAGTGGATTCCATTCGATCCCTTTTCGGTAGCTGTCGATTACCGCCAGTTTTTGTATATGCCGGCCTATTTCCTACTGGTAGCGCTGCCATTCTTTTGTTCCGGACTCGCCATTTCGTTGCTGTTGACGCGTGGATCGAAAGAGATTAGCCGGTTGTATGGATATGATTTGTTGGGGGCGGGCGCCGGGTGCGCGCTGATCGCGCTTGTGATTCCAAGATTCGGTGGAACCGGAAGTGTGCTGCTGGCAGCGTTCGTGGGAGCGTTGTCGGCGGTGTGTTTTGCCTGGTGATAGGCACAGTATTGACTCTGATGTTTGGCATGATGATTGGATTCTGAATGGTTCTGTTGGTGTTACCTCGGTTCGCTTCTAGCGCTCTTGTGGCTTTCCAACATCCGGACCGAAGGCGAAGGTGTTAACCTCCGCCATTCTCCGGCAGCGGACTTATAAGCTAGATATGGAGTGCTCGCCGGGCCTTGAATCCGCCTCTGGGGAGTGGACGCCCAGTCGGATTTACGGTGAAGTGACCCTGTCTGACGCCGCCTACCAATGCCTCTTGGGATTTGTCCGACAGGGTACTAGAAAATTGGGTGACTAGTCCGAATCGTAATTTCCAACGTGTAATACTTTCATACATATGAAAGGTATGAACAGCCTAGCGGGAAGAAGGATGGGCGACACGGTGGTCGTTGGAAAAAGAGCAGCTGCGACAGCCAATACCCTGAAGAGTAAAGTCGGTGCAGTCGGCCTCCGGCAGCTTACCGTTAGCGTCAGTGACCTGGAGAGATCAATGAGCATCAATAGGCGCGGTGAGGTGACCTCTGAAGTGCGCCGGGGAAGGCCCGAGGGTGGGTTCCTTGGCCTCTTACGCGCAACGGCCCTGATCGCGGTGCTGGAGGGGGCCGGGGGCTCGGTCGGTTTGATGCTCCACGCGGGTCGTCGTAATAGATTCCCGAATCCTGCTGGTACTTTTTGCTATCTGGGTGCTCTCCCCGTTCATGGCCCTCATATTGGCCAACGTGGTTTCGAAACGTTGGTCGGTACTTACCGAGCGACGCTCTATAGCGTGATGCTGGTCCTCACGCTCGGCTCTTTGGCCATTTACGGAGATGTTGTCTTGGGGCCCCCGAGGGCGAAGACCGCTTTCGTATTCGTTGTTGTTCCCCCAGCATCATGGTTGCTTATCGCAATAGTTGTCCCGATAGCCGCGCTAATATCTGGCAAGCTGTTGCGTCGAGGTGACAGTACCTAACCCGACGTGCAGCGGACGGGTGCGGGTGCGCCGCTGAACGCAAATCGAACGTCCTTGTTCAGTGCCGTCCTACTAGACTGGCTCCCTTGACAATAAAGAACTTTATGTAGTAAAGTTATCTGCTTTGCGGCTCAACTGCGTTACTGGCCGCGGAGGTTCCGATGAAAGAACCGATGAGGCAGCGGCCGCCGGCCCGTCGGATATTCAAAGGCTTCGCGGTATTGGCGATGTTGGGTGCTTTCGGGTTCGGAGCATTGTTGGGATCGTTCTGGCTGGAGCACCGGACCGCGGTCACATTGCAGACACCCACGGGACCATTCGCGGTCGGCCGCGCACTGTACGATTGGTCCGACGATGAGACACAGGACACGCTGGCGCCCGTGCCGGGAACCAAACGCGAACTCCTTGTCTGGATCTGGTACCCGTCGGCAGCTGGGCAATCGGCTGCGATTGACGACTACCTGCCGGCGCCAATGCGAGCGGCGGTCGAACGCGCTCGAGGCCCGCTGATTAGCAAGTTTCTGACGCGAGATCTGTCGAAGATCCATTCGCACAGTACTCGTAACTCCGATGTGTCAGCGCAGCAGCGATCGTACCCTGTTGTGATCATGAGAGCCGGGGCTTCCGCCGAGGTGTGGAATTACTCGACGTTCGCCGAGGATCTGGCCAGTCACGGTTACGTCGTTGTCGGCTTCGATGCCCCCTATCGCACCAATGTCGTCGTTTTCCCTGACGGCCGGGTGATGAGAAGGGCGCCCGAGAATAACCCCGAGCTCTGTGCGGGCCAGGCGCAGGCCCAGCAAGCCCGTTGTGTGAACAAAGTGCTGACTGCGTGGACCGTCGACATCGCCTTTGTACTCGATCGGTTGGAGCGCTTGAACACCTCAGACGCGTCCGGCAAGTTCAAGGGACGCCTCGACATGGCGCGCGTCGGAGTATTTGGTCACTCTTTTGGTGGAGCGACAGCCGCACAGTTTTGTCACGACGATTCCAGGTGCAAGGCAGGGATCGACGTGGACGGTCAGCTATTCGGCAGCGTCATTCAGGCAGGCCTTCATCAGCCGTTCATGTTCCTTCTGAGCGACCACGGCCGTGAGTCCGACCCGGAGAGCCTCCAGATCATGGCCAACATTCAATCGATTTACGATCGTCTGCCGGCGGGCGGACGGTTACGCATCGAGATCCATGGGGCGAACCATTTCCTCTTCAGTGATGACGGAGCCCTGTTGAAGAGCCCTATCGTGCTGCGGACGCTCCGTGCGTTAGGCGTTGTCGGAATCGACGGACGTCGCCAGCTCGCCGTGACGGCGTACTGCGTGCGCAGCTTTTTCGACGCTTACCTCAAGGGGACAAGCGTTTCGCGGCTCAACATTTCCTCTCCGCTTTATCCCGAGATCCAAGTTCTCGATTGAAGCACCCCTAGTCGGCGATTTTGCCGGGATCACGTTCAAATGGGGTACACGGAAGTAATTCACGCGGGCGGTGAACGGGGTTAGTGTAGTGTCCAAGAATTAGCTTTTCGTTTTGCCCAAGGGCGGGAGGCCGGACGGCCGCGGCGCCGAAAAGCTTGGACATAGAAAGGAGCAAGTTCGACCTTGTCCCGATCTAGAGTTGGGTAGCCCTCTAGGATCTCTTTTGGGTTTGCTCCTTGACTCAGCATGTCAGCAATGAGTTCAACCGGAATGCGCGTCCCACGATATACAGGCGTACCGCGCATGATCTCAGGGTCGGAAACAATCATGTCCACTGCACGCTCAAGTTTCTTGAGGTCCTGCTCGAGTTCCAGCCGCACAGCCTTCACTTGGACTATTAGGGCTGAACCTTCCGCGAGAAAGACCGCGTCAATTTCGGGAGTGGACTCAATCTTCTTGGCAATTGCGCGACGAGCGGCGATCGGCAATAGCCGTACGCCTTCTGCTTCGAGGCGTAGATATAGGACCTGCGCGCGGCTGAGCATTCGTTGAATGGAACGGCCATGGCGGAGCCGTCGCGGTCGAATGAGGCTACGCTCCATAAGCTTATGAACGGCGGGTAGCGGCAGATTTGCAACCGCCGAAGCCTGCGCCGGAGTATATTCTGTAGTTTTCATACGCTTATTCTACCCCAAAGGGGACAGAATTAATGGCTTACCATGGATTCGGTGGCGCAAAGCAAAAGCTTTAGGCCCCCTTGGACCCTTCGGCTCTGTTCGTCTTTTCTTCGTTGCGGGAAAAGTATGCGGACTCCATGCACGCGGAGCCACATCATCATACATCGTGCCACTACCAAGGTTTTTGATAACCCTTTTGTTTTCAAAATCGAAGTCGAAAAGGAAGGACTTCCAAGAGATAGCCCGGCTAGCTTAGGCGCAGGAGGTTCCCGGTTCAAATCTGGGCGACCCGACCAATCGCTTCCTTATTTGTCGAGGAGCAACTTTGAATCCGTTTTATTATACTAAGATCCCGCCGTTGAGCCACTACCAAGAGGGACGAGCCAAAGGCCACGGCCAGGGGAAAGTAGATCTCCACCATTGACACGATAGCACCAAGGCCGTGAAAAGATGGTGAGCCCCCGCCACCTGATGGAAGCGTCTCTCACCAGAAAGGGGGCTCTAAAAAAATGCGTCGCATCCCCATTCCCTCCAAGGAAATTACCCAGGTTGGATACCAGGAACATTCTGAGACTCTCGAAATCAAATTCCAGCACGGCGGGGTGTATCAGTTTTTCAATGTTCCTGCGGATATCTTCGACGGACTAATGAATGCCGCCTCCAAAGAGGGATACTATCAGTCGAAAATTGGTGAGCGCTTCCCCTGCTCAAGAGTCGGGTAAGAGCCAGTTGGTTCCGGTAGAGGACTTCCGGCATGGGCCGCGAAGGCAATCACTCCGGGCCATCTAGCGGTTGGTTCAACTGAGTTTTCCGCCGTAGGAATTGGGCCTGCGCCGATGCCGGTGAGTTTTACCCCGTCCCGCCGCTCAAGAAAGTCGAACTGACCGCCACGCATGTTCCTGTTTTGGGGAAAGTGCAGATGCACGTTTTGGTACTTGCCATTTACCGCCGTCAGCCCGGGCTGATTGGGCAGACTGGAATTTCGTGGGCGTGTCTCTGAGGAATTCGAAGTTCAAGCCAAACTCTTAACAGATCTCTCGGGACCCAGGTATTCAGCAGTTCTCCAGATCACGCTTCCTTCCGTAGCGAAACGCCAGCCCGACACCGAGGGTCATAAATGCAATTGGAGGGACTACCAGCACAAGGACACCTTTGCTGATGGCCCTCTGGCCGTCCTTGGAGGTCGCGGCAGCGGAACTGCGACACATTGCACAACCCTGGCTGAACGAGGGCATAGCCCATAGGAACAGCGATAAGACGAGCAGCGCTGCGCGAACTCTCATTTCACTCCCAGATAGAGAATGCGAAAAGCATCCGGAAAGAAAAAAATGGTCATCAAGATCAGACAAGCGACCACTGAACACATGGTAAGCCACTTCATGCTCGATACTTCGTACTTTAGATGCATGAAGTAACCGATGATCAACGCGGCCTTCACAAACGACAACCCCAGCAAAATAGTCAACATCTTCCCGGGCGGCATATTTTGATAAGTCAGATAGACTTCGATGGCGGTCATCAACAGCAGCCCGCCCCAAACCCAGAAGAACAGGGCTTTGCCGTGGTGACGGTGCTGTTCCGCAACCCGCTCCGCGATGGCTATTTGAGTAGTATCCATATCCCTCTGGCTCCTAGAGAATCTTTGCCGACATCAGATAGACCAAAGGAAAGATGAACATCCAGACGAGGTCCACGAAGTGCCAGTACAAGCCGGCCACTT
>QHZC01000476.1 GCA_003224515.1 Acidobacteriota bacterium | reverse complement strand
GGAAAGCCCGGGCGTGTATTTGTTCAAGGATGCCGGGGGGACCGTTCTTTACGTGGGCAAGGCGCGCAACCTGCGCAGCCGGGTACGCTCGTACTTCCTCGAATCGCGCTGGATCGATGCCAAGACCGGGTCGTTGGCGCGAGAGATCGCCGATCTCGAAACCATTGTGGTGGGCAACGAGCGCGAAGCGCTGGCGCTCGAACACAACCTCATCAAGCAGTACCGGCCGAAATTCAACGTTGTCCTTCGCGACGACAAGACGTATCCCTATATTAAGTTCACGGCGGCGGAAAAATATCCTCGCGTGTATTTTACGCGGCGCATCAAGAAAGATGGGTCAATCTATTTCGGTCCGTATTTTCCATCGAGCCTGGCACGCCGCATTCTGCATTTTGTTCACAAGCGGTTCCTGGTTCCTTCCTGCACGGTGGATCTGACGCACAGCCACCCGCGGCCTTGCCTGCAGTACTACATCAAGAGGTGCCTTGGGCCTTGCGTGACCGGGCTGACGACGGACGAACGCTATGCGGAAGCCGCGCGCGATGTGCGCATGTTTCTTGAAGGGCGCCGGCACGATTTGATCAAGAGTCTCGAAGAGCGGATGGCCGCAGCGGCGGAGAAGGAGCTGTTCGAACACGCGGCCGCCTACCGCGATTTGTTGCGGACGCTGGAAGACATTGAAGAACGCCAGCGCATTGCCGCGGCACAGGGAGATGACACGGACGTACTTGCTTATTACGCCGAACCGCCGCTCGTTGCTGCCGACCTTTTTCACTTGCGCGGCGGGCGTGTGGTGGATCGCCGCGAATTCTACTGGGAAGAGCTGGAAGAGTTTGACCCGCAGGAGTTTGTGCCTTCTCTTTTGAAGCAGCTTTACCTGGAGGCGGATTATCTGCCCAAAGCGATTCACGTATCGGCGGACTTTGACGATCGGGAACTGCTGGAGGCCACTCTGACGGAGCGTGCAGGACACAAATTGGAAATCTTTACGCCGCAGCGCGGGACCAAGCGGGCTTTCCTCGATCTCGTGGAGAGCAACGCGAAGCATTCGTTCGAACAGCGATTCCGAGTTTTGAAGCCGACGTCGAAGGCAATTGGCGAGGCATTGCAGAATGCGCTGAATCTGGCGGAAGAGCCGCAGCGCATCGAGAGCTTTGACATTTCGCATATACAGGGAACGGATACGGTCGCGTCCATGGTGGTTTGGGAAAAAGGGCGTATGAAAAAATCGGACTACCGCAAATTCATCATTCGCGGAGATGAAGGGCGCGGCGAGGATGGACCCAATGGAAATGTTCGGTGGCAGAACGACGACTTTAGGAGCATGCGTGAAGCCGTGGGCCGGCGGTATCGCCGATTGCAGGAGGAGAAAAAAGAGCTGCCCGGGCTGATCCTGATCGATGGGGGCATCGGACAGCTTCACGCTGCCGCGCAGGCGCTCGAATCGCTACAGATTATCAATCAACCGGTCGCGAGCATCGCGAAAAAAGAGGAGGTTCTTTACGTTCTGGGCCAGGAAGACGAGCCGATCGTATTGGAGCGACATTCGCCGGTGCTGCACGTGATTCAGCAGATTCGCGATGAGACGCATCGTTTTGCGGTAACTTTTCACCGCCTGCGGCGCGGGAAACGGCAGACGGAAACCGCGCTCAGCGAAATCCCCGGGGTGGGGGCAAAGACGGCGCAAAAACTATTGAAGAAATTTGGGAGTGTGGCAAACATTCAAAGGGCGGGGCTGGAAAAATTGAGCAGTGTTATTTCGCGGAAGAGTGCGGAGAAAATACTTAGTCAGCTTGGTGCCTCGGCTTCGCAATAACCGGTTGGCCGCGGACATAGCGGTTAGGCTGTGTTGCGCGCTTCCAACTGCTATGCTACGGTTTCTATGGAGGTTGCTATGGCGGACAATGTGGGATCCAAGGTGACCTATTTCCTGGTAGGGCTGGGAGTAGGAGCGCTTGTCGGTATTTTGTTTGCCCCGAAGTCTGGGGAAGAGACGCGCGATTTTCTGGCCAAGAAGGCGGATGAGGGCAAAGATTACGCCCAGAAGAAGGCCCGCGAACTGCGCGAGCGCGCCGATGAGTTGATCGAGCGCAGCAAGGAAGTTGCGGTGCGCAAGAAGGATTCTATCTCGGCGGCAGTAGAAGCCGGACGCGAGGCGTATCTGCGCGAAGCGAAGTCCTGAGGGCGCGGCAAGGCGGCAGCACGAGGTTCCGTCTCTTAGTGGGGCAGCTATGCAATTGTGGCTCGAAATTTTCAGCATCGTCGCGGCGATGGCTCTGGTGGTTCAGGTGGTGATCCTGACGGCGCTGTTCTTGCAACTTCGCCGGACGACGGAAAATATGAATCGACTCGTGGGCGAGTTGCATTCACGAGTTGGCCCGATTCTGACGCGGGCGCAGATTCTTCTGGACGATACACAGCCTAAAATATCGAGTATGGTGAACGACGCTTCGCACATCGTGTATTTGGCGCGCGGGCAGGCGCAGAAGATCGACCGTGTGTTTACC
Organism: Acidobacteriota bacterium; assembly: GCA_003224515.1. GTDB lineage: Bacteria > Acidobacteriota > Terriglobia > Acidiferrales > UBA7541 > Acidiferrum. The sequence goes on along the minus strand of QHZC01000476.1, from coordinate 2,270 downwards.
GACGCCGCCGACCGGCTTCGCGGCCAGTTGGTGCATGCGGATCGCATCTTGGCGGGGACCCTCGAAGCGGTGGAGGATGCGGGCTCGAAATTCAAGCACAGTTTCTGGCGGCCGGTGCAGAAGGCCTCGGCGCTAGTGCAGGGAATTAAGGTCGGGCTCGATCTGCTGCGGTCGCGACGTAGCCGTTCCCGCGGTGACGAACCGCGCGAACAGCAGGAAGAGGAACTTTTTATTTAGCAACTTCTTGGTTGTCAGTTTTTAGTTTTCAGAAGGAATAAGGACTTTTTCGGATCCGTTTTTTTTTCGCTTCGGACACCTCCTTTCTGCGAGCTTCATCCATGCTGCACCGTAATTCGGCTACTCTAGCCCAACTTCCACGGCAATCGAGGTGATTTCCTGCAAAAAACCAGGATCGTCTTGAAGAAGTGGTTTGTTTTCACAGCGCATTGCATAAATTGGTCAAAATAGTGACTAAAGTAACTGTGTTTTCTCTTGACATTGACGGGAGACAATGCTACGTGTAGTGGCCAATGTACATTCGAAAATCAACGCGAACCTACAAGGGCAAAACCTACACCAATCACCTTCTTGTCGAATCCGTCCAAACCGCTAAGGGCCCACGCCAGCGCACGATTTGCTCGCTCGGAAGCCTAGAACCCGCTCCAGCCGAAGACTGGCTGGCGCTGGCGCACAAACTCCAATCGGCGCTGGCGGGAGACACAAAGCCTGGCAGGTCAGCGCACGTAGTGACGAAAAAAATCGTAAGTTATAGAAAACAAAGCCTCCGACCCCGAAAACCGTGGAAGTTGGGCTAGCCCCGGGCTAGAGACCCAACGTATCCTAAGATCCGGTAGACCTAGCAAAGCTGCGGCTAACGAGGGAAAACTCTTGGACAATTCCGACCACCTCGCAAATTTGCAGGCAACACAAAATCCTTATTTTCCTTCACCTTACGATTTTCACACCTTCGGCTCCTTTTGGCTGCCGAATTGCCTATCCCTTTAACTGCCAGCGGTCGACCCAAGAGATAGCTGTCCCCCTTGTTTTGGACATAGACTTCGGCACAAGGGGTTATCTCTATGCGTCAGGGTTTTCTCATCTCAGTCTTCGCAATCGCGCTGGTGGCCTTGGGCGCGGCACCGCAAGTTCGCGCTGACGGTATCGATACTTTTACCTATACCGAAAGCGCTGGAGGCGTGGACGCCTCTCTCGTCTGGCAGCTTCCGGACTCTCCCATCCTCGATCCCTCTTCCTTCACAGAGACTGGATTTACGATTGGCGCTGACTCGGTTTCCCTTTCTCTCGGCGATTTCCTACTTGTCTTTCCGGAGACGTTCACCTTCTCCAACTCGGATGCTGGGGGCGGCATTGATGGCGGAGTTGATGGTGGCTTTGGCCGTATCCTCCTCTCGGCCGCTGGGGTAGATCAGTTTTATACGGGCAGCGAGAATAACCCAACATTTGTGCTTGGTACCTACCAGGTATACAACGCCGCCGAACAGATCACAGGCACGCTCGTCATTTCCACACCCGAACCGTCCGCGCTTGCTCTGCTTTGCGTTGGTTTGTGCGCCGTGCTCTTTGTTTCGTTCCGCAAAAAGGCCTTCGTCCAGGTCCCTTAGCTCAATCCCGGTGGTCCTTGGAACGTTTGGTAGACACAGCAGTCTCCCGAAAATGACGATTTTCGTTGCCAGGGGCTCGCAAAGGCGAGGCGGACGACGTTACGGGAATAATCTACCAGAGTAGTGACCGCGTTGGTCACGAAAACTTGTAATCTTGAGTTAGGCGTACGAGGTTTGAGGAATCGGACCGCCTGAGAACTTCCGCGTCAGAACCAGTCGCTACGGTACGCCACCCACCAGCTAAAGATGCCGATGGGAATGGTGGCCAGCAGCGACCATAAAATGGGCAAGGTGAAATCCGCTAGCAGTCCCAACCCAATGAAGGAAGCCCAGAAGACCTTGCGTTGCATTCCTTTATTCTAGCGCGCAATCGCTCGAGCGCCACCGGCCCGGAGCTGATTTCGATAAGAAACCCACCGGGGTATCCGCTTGTTCGTGCGGATTTCTCGACAGCGCCAAGCTGCATTTTGGGTGAAGCAAGGAGCGACGCAGAGCGGATAGATCAAGCGAGGGAGATATCCCCGCCGGGCTTGTGCAGGGCAGGCCCCGGCGGGAGACGGTGAGAGGTCGCATCGTTATTATAACTTTGCGGCTTTCTGCGAATGCCGGCGGCGGACTTGGTTTGAGGGAGTCGCTCACCAGCGCTTT
>QHZC01000475.1 GCA_003224515.1 Acidobacteriota bacterium | reverse complement strand
TGATTACATCCTCAAGCCTTTCGAAAAAGACCAGCTCTTTTTGGGCGTTGGACGAGCGTTGCAACACCGCCGGCTGATCATCGAAAACCGCAACTATCAACGCAACCTGGAACAGCTCGTCGAGGAGCGGACCGCACAGCTTACCGCCAAGCACGTGGAACTCGAGCAGTCCTACGACGACACACTGGAGGCTCTCGGAAGCGCCCTGGACTTAAAGGATGCCGAAACGGAAGGACATTGCCAGCGGGTCACCGAGTTTTGCATATCGATCGCCAGAGCCATGCCTGTGCCGGACCAGTATCTGCCCATCCTGGCGCGCGCCGCTTTTCTCCACGATATCGGCAAGATGGCCATTCCCGATGGGATTCTGCGCAAACCTGGTCCACTGAACGACGACGAAAAACAGATCATGCGCAAGCATTGCGAAATCGGCTACAACATGCTGATTCGCATCCCGTTTCTGCGTGACGCGGCGGAGATCGTGCTGGCGCACCAGGAGTTTTTTGACGGCTCAGGTTACCCCCGCGGACTGAAGGGGGAACAGATTCCTCTCGGCGCGCGCATTTTTACAATCGCGGACTCGCTCGACGCCATGATCAGCGACCGTCCCTACCGCAGAGCCTTGCCGATGTCCCATGCCCGTGAAGAAATTAAGCGTTGCTCCGGGAGTCAGTTTGACCCTGCGGTCGTCGACGTGTTTATGACCATCCCGGAGCAGCACTGGCTGGATCTGCGGGAACACCTCGGTTCCCCGTTTCGCCTGGCGCACCTGAAAAATCTCTAACTTCCGGTAGCGCCGGCATCCTTGCCAACGGTTTTGCCTTTTGGCAAGCCGGAACATTCACCTTCGTCAATTCCGAACTCGCCTGCTCCCAGGCTGGCGCCACGAACCCAGTTTTTGGCTGTCCTCAACCCTCTTGCATGTAGCCAACGGAATTCGTACTATTCTCCTGTCATGGCGCTCATTCCTATTAAGACGGCCTCCGAGACGGGCTACTGCGATTGCATTTGTGGCTGCTACGAGCTGGCGAGCTTACGCGATGAGGATACGGGCAAAGGGTACTGTCCTGCCTGCGGCAAGGAGCATCTTGAATTGAATGCCGGTGCGGGAATCCCCCAGCCGGCCCCCGCAAGCCTATCGCCGAACCCTTCCGGCCCACAGAGAAGCGCCACGATGCCTTCCCCCGCGGACCCTCCCGGCCGCCTCCGCTAAAAGATGCGCTCTGGATTTGCTATTCATTGAGAGTGGCGGCCAGAGATTTCGTTGGCTCCCACCGAGGTTAGTGCAACGATACCGAACCCGAATCCCGTAACCAACGGCCTTATTCTCCCGGAAGTTGATCTCCACAGCCGGGCTAATTTAAGCAAGAATTTATGAAATTCCATATAGCGCTTTCAAAAACCGCATAAATGACATATAGACCTAGCATTTTAACAGTCTAAGCCATTGATAATAGGCGTATTAAATTCACTAATGGATTGGCCTGGGATATGCATAATCTATGGCCAAACCATAGTCAGACCCGGTGAGGGAGCTAGGCCTTTATCGGGACGCTTTCTAAAATGAGAAATTGAGAATTTCTGAGTGGGGAACACTTCAAGGAGGATACGCAAAAATGCGAAACGCAGTGCTACTTTTCTTCGCAGCTCTTCTACTGGCCTTCGCAGGCACGGCATGGGGTCAAACAGAAACCGGCCAGATCTCCGGTACGGTCACAGACGCCACTGGTGCCATCGTAGTTGGTGCAAAGGTGGCGGCCAAGTCAATCAATACCGGCCTCACGCATGATACGACAACTAACTCCGCGGGTATTTATACAATTCCAACCCTTAAGCCTGACATCTATGAAGTCACCGTCCAGGCCACTGGCTTCCAGAGTATCACCCAGCGGGTGCAGGTGTCGGTGGGGTCAAGAAGTGAAGTGTCGGTACAACTTACGGTCGGCACCCAAGCCGAACTTGTGGAAGTAACCGGTTTCGCCGAAGCTAACAGCGTCAACACGGAGAACCAAACCCTGTCAGCGACTATTACCGAGCGGGAGATCAATGAGTTGCCGACCTCACCCACCCGCAATCCTTATGCATTGGTAGCGATCTCTGGCAACGTGACAGAGGACAATAATAGCAACCGTGGAGCCGGTTTCTCGATTAACGGACAGCGTTCGGCCTCTACGGACATCCTGCTCGACGGCGCTGAAAACGTTAGCAGCTTTACGGCCAGCGTGGGCCAGACGGTCCCGCTTGATTCCGTGCAGGAATTCAGTGTGCTCACCAATGGCTTCACCGCCGAGTATGGGCGCGCCAGCGGCGGCGTGGTCAACCTTGTCACTAAATCGGGTACCAACACCTTCCACGGCTCCGGCTACGACTACAACCGCATTTCGGCCCTGTCCGCCAACACCTTCCAGAATGATGCGACCGGCACGCCAAAAGGCATATTCGCGCGTAACGATTTCGGATTTTCCGTCGGCGGCCCATTCGTAAAGAACAAAATGTTCTTCTTCAACAACACGGAGTGGATCAGGGTCCGCAGCAGTGCCCCGACTCAGTACAACATCATCGATCCCGGCTCGATATCGTCGTTAGGTGCCGCCAGCCAGGCATTTTTCGCTGCTTATGGCAAACTGTCGCCCGACGTTAAAACCATCGCCACCGGTCCTTGCGGCACCCTGGTCTGCGATACAGTATCCTTCAATGTTCCGGCGGATGCCGGAGGTGGTGCGCCACAGAACACCATAATGGAGGTAGCTCGGATTGATTACAACTTCAGCGCCAACACCACGCTTTTTGGGCGCTACGCCTCGTTCAAACAGCTTCAATTCCCCGGCGTGGTCAACTCCAGTCCTTACGTTGGCTACAACACCGGTGCAACTAATTACGACCAAAACTATGAGATCGCCCTCACGCACTTTTTCACTCCGACCTTGGTAAACACGGCGAAAGCCGTCTTCAACCGTCTCAACGGACCGGTTGATGCGCTGGGCACAGCGCCAGTCTCCCCCACCCTCTACATTGACAGTGCGGCTTCGGCGATCTCGGTCGCTGGTGGCAGCCCGTTTAACTTGATTTTCCCGGGCTACAGCGAGACCACCCCTGGTAATGGTATCCCCTTCGGCGGCCCTCAGAACCTCTACCAATTCTACGATGACCTCTCCTGGACAATCGGGAGGCATCAGTTCAAATTCGGTGGCCAATTCATTCAGCTTCGCGACAATCGCGTCTTCGGCGCCTATGAGAACCCGGTCATGCTACTGGGCACGAACGTGGCCAAGGGACTTTCCAACCTGATCTCTGGAAACATTTACCAGTTCCAGGGAGCTGTCTATCCCCAGGGAAAGTTCCCTTGCCCCAAGGACTCCGGCGGCGTCGTCCAAGTCAGCCCCGCGTGTACTGTGACGCTGCCGATTTCAGAACCAGCGTTCGAACGCAACTACCGTTACAACGACGGGGCATGGTATGTCCAGGATTCCTGGAAAGTCATTCCACGCCTCACGCTCAACGCGGGTCTCCGGTGGGAGTATTACGGCGTGCAGCATAATGCCAATCCAGCTCTCGACTCCAACTTCGTTATGGGTCCGGGAGCGACCATTTTCAGTCAGATTCGCAACGGAGGTGTTGAACTCGCCCAGAACGGCGGCGTGTTCTGGAAGCCCCGGTACGGCAACTTTGGGCCACGCGTCGGCTTCGCATGGGATGTTTTCGGCAACGGTAAAACCTCCCTTCGCGGAGGTTACGCGATCAGCTACGAACGCAACTTCGGCAACGTGACCTTCAACGCCATCCAGAACCCGCCAAATTATGCCGTAATCAGCCTCATCAGCGCGGCCGCCAACGGCGGAGTGGGGGATGTTCCCTCCATGCCGGTGTACACCGACACTGCCGGACCTCTGGCAGGCACGGGAACAAAGGCCTTGCCAGCGGTCAGCCAGCGTGCCATCAACCAGAACATCAAGTCCGCTTATGCCACGACTTGGAATCTGTCCATCGACCACCGCGTGGGGAAGGGCGTGTTTTCGGTTGCCTATGCGGGGTCCAATGGCTTGCACCTTTATGACATCGCCAACGTGAATCCTGTGACCGCCGGCGGAGAGTTCTTGGGCGATACCAGGTTCGGCAACCGCCTCAACTATCAGTACAGCAATATGAACTTCCGCAGTGACAACGGCTACAGCCATTACAACGCTTTGAACGTCAGGTATGGCGCGACGAATCTTCTCAACAGAGGGCTGGGCCTCACTGCAAATTACACTTGGTCGCACGCCTTGGATAACCTGTCCTCCACATTCAGCGAAGACTTTGGCGGAATCTCCGGTGCCTACCAATTGGGCTACCTGGATGCCTTTAACCCCAAGCTGAACTACGGCAATGCGGACTTTGATATTCGGCATCGCTTCAACTTCAGTGGGACTTGGGAAATTCCGTGGATGAAGAGTTCGAACAACGCCATTGCCAAGAAAGTGCTGGGAGGCTGGGGCCTCGGCACCATCTTAAGCATCCGCAGTAGCTCGCCGTTCACCATCTATGATTGCGGTAACTTCAATGGAACCGCGTGCCCACTTTATGCTCCTGGTGTGGCAATTCCGCGGACCGGTAGCTCGACCGCCGCAGGGCAAAACCTATACAACTATATTGCACTGCCCCCTCCAACTGCGGCAGATGTGGCTAATAATTACATCGTCGGCAACGGACAAAATTCTCTAGGAATTCCGACTTGTACGGGATTAAACCACGTGGGCTGCACGTACACGGCCGATGGCAGCGCCTACCCCATGCGGAACCAATTCTTCGGGCCGGGCTTCTGGAACCTTGACACCAACTTCTATAAGTCCTTCAAGCTCACCGAGCGCTTCGGCCTGCAGTTCCGGGGTGAGTTCTACAATATTTTGAATCACCACAACCAGTACGTCACAGGTCTAAACCTCGATGTCAGCTCGCTCACCACTGCCTTCATCCAGACAGAGAAGGGTGGCATCTATGGCTATGCTGGCCAGCCTACCGACGAACGACGCAACATCCAGTTCGGACTGAAGCTGACCTTCTAACCAACGACTCAACTCCCTCGCCCTTGGGGAGCCTTCGGGCTCCCCAATTTTTTTGCGACCCTGCACATTCGACAGTCTGTACGTAATCTAAATTACTGAAATTAAGCGTCTTACGCCCTCTGCAAAAACCCGTTCCGGGGTAATAAGGCTGACGACCAGATAGTCATCCGCCGAAAATTCGTAGAAGTGGCCTGGATGAACACAGACGCCCTGAGTAGCAGTGAGCAGCGCGACCGCCAGGTCCTCGTCCGAACGCATCGAGGGGACCCGCAACACCACGCACCAACCGCCTTCTACAGTCAGGCGAGAGCTGACCTTTTGCGCTGCCAACTGGCGGTCGAGTTCCGCGAGATTTCGCCGGACGCGCGAGATCGCCTGTTTTTGGAACACATGGCGCTGTTCGAGAAATCTCG
>QHZC01000473.1 GCA_003224515.1 Acidobacteriota bacterium | reverse complement strand
AAGCACCAAGTCAGCGCTGGCATCGATATCATCCATCATCACCTAAATCACTGGCAGCCTGAGCTGGGCGCGGGCCCGCGAGGACAGTTTGATTTCGGCGGAGGTGCGACCGCCCTAAATGGAGGAGCCCCTCCCAACCAGTTCAATGCGTTGGCGCAGTTCGAACTCGGCCTCGCCGGAGAACTCGGCGTGAACGCCGGTGATAATGTCGGAGTTGGGAAGAGCGAGCAATTTATCAAGGCCACGGCCCGGGAATGGCAGTTTGGTTGGTTCATTGGAGACCGCTACCGGGTCACCAACAAACTAACGGCGACCCTGGGTCTTCGGTATGAATACTATCCGCTTATGACCCGTAACGGCGCCTTCAGATTCGACCGTCTGGATTTCACTACCGACAACGTTCTGCTAGGCGGCCTGGGGGGTAATCCGGGCAACCTGGGAGTTACGACCAGCAAGAAGCTCTTCGCCCCTCGGATCGGACTGGCCTATCAAGTTAACAACAACACGGTGGTGCGGACCGGCTTCGGTATCACTGTTGATCCGCTTCCACTGGCCAGACCGCTGCGCGGCTTTTACCCGCTCACGGTGGGTTCGAACTTTGTCGGAGCAAACAGTTTCGCTCCCTTCTCATCGTTATCGCCGCTCGCTGCGCCACTCCCCGGCGGACCAATCCCTGTCGGCATTCCGGCCGTTTGCTGCCCAGATATAAGCAGCGGAGTTATTCCCCTGCCTAACCAAGCTTTGGAGCGCAGCGTAGGCCCCGGCCTGTTAAAGCGGGGTTACATCGAGTCCTGGAATCTCATAGTGGAGCGGAAGCTCCCTGCGAACTTCCTCGTTTCCGTCGGCTACGTTGGCACCCAGACAGTGCACCAGTTCGCCGATATCAACGTCAATGCCTCCGCGCCCGGTACGGGTAACTTAGGGCAGCCTCTGAATTGTAAGACACCGGATTTCACAGCCAATCCGCCGACCTGCCTTGTCCCGTCATTTGGTCGCACTGCGGACACGCTTCTCTTCCAAGGTTGGTTGAGCGCCAACTATCATGCGCTTCAAGTGTCCATCAATCGCCAGTTCTCTCATGGGCTGATGGTCAAGGGAGCTTACACTTATTCCAAAGCTATAGATTGGACGGATGACGACGGTTGGGCCGGTCTCGATTGGAACGATCCCAATGTTCTGCAGCGAAACCGTGCTGCGGCAGGCTTCAACACACCGCAGATCTTTCAAATTGCGTACGTTTACGAACTGCCGGTTGGCAAGGACAAGCAGTGGGCGAACAGTGGCGGTGTGGTCACCCAGATTCTTAGCGATTGGCAGACGAGCGGCATCTTCAGCGCCATCTCCGGACAGCCTGGGTGGGGCGTCAATGCGAATGGAGGGTCTGCTCTTAGGGCCTCCGGTGCTTCGTTGAACGCAGTTGGCCAGGCCCAGACTCCCGACCTGGTCGCACCCGTCAAGAAGCTCGGAGGAGTTGGTCCGGGCCAACCGTACTACGATCCCAGTTCATTCGCGCCCGTAACCCGCCCGGGTAGTGGCCCAAATCCTTACGGCACGGTGGGTCGCAACACGCTGCTTGGACCAGGCTCGGTGAATATGAACTTTAGCCTGTTCCGTACGTTCAGATTCACGGAGCGCCTCGACCTGCAGTTTCGTGTGGATGCGAACAATCTTTTCAATACTCCACATTTCAAAAACCCCAATGGCGACATTACCAGCGGGAGCTTCATGGAAATCAATAGCGCCAAAGACGACGAGCGTCAGTTCCGTCTCGGTTTGCGATTGGCCTTCTGATTACCAGCACCAACCGCGCAACTGGGACGTGCCTCTCACTCTCTTAGGGCGCAGGCTTGACAGCCTGCGCCCTTCTTGCTTTCCGCGCTTCAGGGAGCGATTTAAGCCTCCGTTGCAAGGTCCTCGTTGCCGCAATTCAAAAGATCAGGCGGAGATCGAAACACCTGGGGCGGGGAATTGCGTGGTGACGAGCGAGGCGGCGCCTGCCTATAATTCGGCTGGTTTGGCCGATGGTGAGACCAATGAAAGCTGCGAAGTCATTTCTTTTTTCGCTGGTGTCAATTTTGGCGCAATCGAGCGGCTTGGCGCAGTCCGATGACTTAGCCGTGAAGTCACAGCGTGCCAAGGTGTTCATGGCGCAGGGCAGGTTTGCAGAAGCCATTCCTCTCTACCGTGAATTGAATCAAACTGTGCCCAACAACCCGGGCCTCATGCTGAACCTCGGCATGGCGCTGCACCTGGCCGGCGACGAGCGTAAAGCCATTCCGCAGTTGGAAGGGGCGGTAAAGCTAGAGGCCAAACTCGTGCCCGCGTGGCTCTTCCTTGGGGCCGCTCGCCTTCAGCTCGGCCAGACACCGGCTGGTCTCGAGGCCCTCAAGATGGTCCTGCACTTACAGCCGGATCACCGGGGAGCGCTTGAGTTGCTCGCTGGTGCTTTGCTTTCGCTCGACCGCCCCGCAGAGGCAGCCAATCAGTACCAGAAGCTCGCTGAGTTTGATCCGGAAAGTTCAGCGGCCTGGTATGGACTGGGGCGCAGCTACGAATCGCTCTCCGTTCGCGCGTTCGATGAACTGCAGAAGACGGCACCGGAATCTGCGTACTGGCTGGCGCTGGTCGCAGACGCTCGACTCCGCGAGCAGCAGTTCTCAAGCGCTTTCTATCTGTACCGTCGTGCATTGGAAAAAGGACCTGCGATAGAAGGACTACACGCAGCGGTGGCGGAGATCTATCGTCAAACCGGGCATCCAGAGTGGGCAAACGCTGAGGAGGAGAAGGAGCGCGGTCTTCACCTCCCGGATTGTCGCACTGAGACATTTGAGTGCGAGTTCCGGAAAGGAGAGTTCAGTATAGTTGTCGTCTCCGCAAAAGAGGCGAATACTCCGGAGTCAGACTACTGGCGCTCGCGCGCTTACAATGAGTTGGCCCTCCAAGCTTTCGCTCGCCTCGGTCAGTTGCCGCCCTCACTGGAGCAACACGAACTGAAAGCCCATATCTTCAGTGGCCAGAAAAGATATTCGGAAGCTGCTGAAGAATGGAGAGAAGCGCTCAAATCTTCGCCCACT
>QHZC01000472.1:1588-4441 GCA_003224515.1 Acidobacteriota bacterium | reverse complement strand
CTTCTTGAGCCGAGCGGTCGCATGATGCGTATCCATCTCGACGGGCAACTGCAGGCTGTGGAGCAATCGAGTCGTGCGTTTTTCCGAAAAGTAGCTTGTATCAATCGTTCGGCTTGGCTTTGATGTTTACCAATGATCGCCAGCGCGGTTCCAGGTCAACCTCCAATTCCTTGGGTGCAAAGCGGCGCACATCGGCAAGGACGGTCAAACCTTCAGGTGACTCCTTCATGCCGACATGCGTTCGCTCAAACAACGATTTGCGATTCAGAACACGGTTACTTTCACTGCTTCAAGGTAGCCACGATCAGTTTCTCTCCGGAGTAAGGTCGTTATGCGGACAGGGTTTTCGGTAGTGACGTGGGGACGCAGATTCATCTTCGGGCATTACGTTTGACCTAGCCGCGGACTGAAACGCAGCATGTCGGCTGGGTAACTGGATGGAACAAAAAACCGCCGAACCCATCCAGCTTCGCGTCAGCTTGCGCTACCTGGGGCTCGACGGTTACGGACTACTTATTCAGCCTTTCACCGGAATGGTGACTGGCTTCGCGAGCTTGAATGTCAACTGACTCTTGGCTGCGAGGAGAGTTACGTCCTTGTTTGCTTTGGCCTTACCCGTATCCTTGGAATCGTTTTTGGCTTGGCTCTTCGGTCCGGCGATCGAATTAGTGTCCAATTGGTAGGACTTCCCGTGGATTTCCACCGAAGCGAGCGTCACCTTCAGTTCGTGCTTTTTAACCTTGACGATGCGGCCGGTTACGTGCGCACCCTTCGGAATCACGATCTTTCCCTCTATCTTAATCGGGGTGGTGAGGCTCGCGGCAAACGTGTCACCAACCTTGTTCTTGTTGGTGGCCAGCGTTTGGCCTACCGTCGCGCTGATCGCTGTGCCTTTCGGCACTGTGACCATCTTCGCCGGTTCCGGCGCTTTGGCTTCGACGACGGGTTTTGCTACTACGGCAGGTTTCGCGGCCGCAGCAGGTTTTGTTATGTCAGGTTTCTTTGCCGTGTTACTGGCTTGGTCTGTGCCCTTGTTCGAGCACCCCGCTACCGTAAAAAGGGCCGCTGCCAAAGCGAGCCAGACGTTCCGATGCAATTGAGACTTGAACATTTCACACCTCCAAAGGGGTACCCTGGGGTGAACGGGATGAGGTGGCTGGTTGGTGCCCTTCCCCAATCGAAACTTACAAACCAACCGCGAAACGATAGGTATCCCCTGCCTTCCTTAAATCGTACAGAATTCCTTAAATCGCGTCCTTATGCATTTCCGGTGTCCGTTTCCTTCCCAGCACCGGCCTATCGGGCAGTATAACCCCTGTCGGGGCTAGAAAGCCCCTTAAGCACTGACAAGCGAGGTCGCTGGATGGTTAACGCAGTGACCGGAGATATGAATTTTTTTGGACTGGTGGGAGAAGCCTGCAAAGTTCGTGCCTGAGGTCCAAATCGGAAGTTCCGGTTAGAATGTTCTAGATTTGCAGGGTTTTGGCGAACCGCAGCAGCTTCTTACCGCTCTCCAAGTACGGCTTTTCCTGGGCCTAGCGTGCCCGTTTCTTTTGCTTGGTCTTTTCGGATGTTTTGCAGAGTTTCGCAATTCTGAAAAATTTTGCCGTTGTAAGAAGTTTTGGAGCCCTGACAAATTTTGGAGCAACTGTTGCTTCTTCGAGTCCAAACGCGAAGAGATGAGAGCAACGATTACTTCTTCGAATCGACACAAAAAGTCTGGAGCGCTACTTCTTCGAATCCAAACAAGGCATCGCGGCGACTTGCGCCTCCGGCGTTTCGTAGCTCTGGGCTCCGCTTTCGTCCTTCATCGTGAGAAACACCCAGTCGCTCTTTTCTTCCGCCATCCTGCTGAACGCGAAGATCAGCGATTCGTTTGTTCCTGTGCGGTAGGTCATCGTCCGCATCAGAATTGGATCCAGGTCCTTCGTCAGGTCTTCCGCCGGTTGCCCGCACCGCGCGATCAGTCTTTCGGGGGTCACGCTCGCCACGGCCTGTTCCTGCCTTCTCACGCGGGACTTGTTGGCCCATTCAAACGCGCGTTGCGCGAGGGTGACCAACATGATCAATCCGAAAATCGCACCGACAACAATCAGCCACACGCGCTTGGTCTGCTTGAGAAATTCCACGAATTCCGCCACCGGAGAAGACTCGTGCCTGGCGATTTCCGGCAAAGAAGCCATTGGCGCGGGTTGCGCATGCTTCGGCGATTCCGCCGCCGTTCTACCTGCCAGAAACTCCGCAATCTCTTTCGCCTCGGCCTGCCTTTCGGCAACCGCGGTTCTGGCGAGTTCGCTCGAAGAGGGGCGTTCCTTTTGTTTCGTCTCGCCCATGCCTTCCTGCCTTTCGGCTGTACCCTAATCATCACTCTCCAGAGTTGTTGCAGCTCTCTATTTAGAAGAAGTCTGCCATGGGCACGCGCGAGGCTGCTGCACCCAGGCCGGACGTCTTCAGTCCGAGCGCATCAGCGATCGTGCGCAGGATGCTTGCTTCATCGTACGTGCTGTTGAAGTTGGCGGGATCACCGGCCGTTGACTTGTAAGCTAGCTTGCTGAGGGGGCTGATCAGGACTGTCTCGACTTGACCGCCGCAGCCTTGCCCAACCGTCGTGGTAGTACAGCTGGGACTGCCCCCCTTGTCGTCCTCATCAAAGGTGATGATCAGCAAGCCGTCGCCGCCTGGTTGAAAATAGCTGCTCGCCAGGAGTGGGCCGATTACGGTCTTCAGCCAGGTGTCGAACGTGCCGATCGAGCAGTCATGGGCGTCATCGCAGCCGTTCGGCGCCAGCCAGGAAAGATTGGGCAGCGTATGATTGGCCAAGTCCGTGGCGAATTGGCTGAAGCAAACAAAATT
>QHZC01000472.1:911-1462 GCA_003224515.1 Acidobacteriota bacterium | reverse complement strand
AGTCTTTCCAGGTTTTGCCCGCCTGCTCCACCTCGTGGGCGATGTTGTCAATCGCCAGCGGCCGACTGGAGGGGGTATCGCTATCGTTGTTAGTGGGGATCACGCCGCTGGCCAAGTTCAAGTCGTTGCCAATCGAGGGATGGGTATCGGCCCAATAATGCATGGACACCCCGTACTGGTTGGCAAGGGAGGTCAGGTACGGCATGTTGCTGCTGCTATAGCTGCTGCTAAAGGTCGTGTTCTCTCCTTCGGCGATGAAGACGTGCCCGAACTGCGGCATCGTGCCCGCCGCGTTCACGGTGAGCGTGGCTGCGTTGCTGGTCACGTTCCCCGCGACGTTGCTGACCACCACAACGAACTGTGCGCCGTTATCCGAAGAAGTGGTTGCGGGCGTGGTGTAGGTCGCGGAAATCGCTCCAGTGATGGCGGTGCCGCTCTTCTGCCACTGGTAACTCAGCGGCGCGGTGCCTGTGGCCACCACGGTGAAGGTGGCCGTCTGCCCCACCGTCACGGTCTGGTTGGCGGGTTGGGTGGTGATCGAGGGCGCCGTC
>QHZC01000472.1:0-577 GCA_003224515.1 Acidobacteriota bacterium | reverse complement strand
TGGTGATCGAGGGCGCCGTCGCACTGGCATTCACAGTGAGCGTGGCCGCATTGCTGGTCGCGCTTCCGGCGGAGTTGCTGACCACCACGACGAACTGTGCACCATTGTCCGCAGAGGTCGTTGCGGGCGTCGTGTAGGTCGCGGAAGTCGCTCCAGTGATGGCGGTGCCGCTCTTCTGCCACTGGTAACTCAGCGGCGCGGTGCCTGTGGCCACCACGGTGAAGGTGGCCGTCTGCCCCACCGTCACGGTCTGGTTGGCGGGTTGGGTGGTGATCGAGGGCGCCGTCGCACTGGCATTCACGGTGAGCGTGGCCGCATTGCTGGTCATACTGCCCGCTGTGTTGCTGACCGTAACGGTGAACTGCGAGCCGTTATCCGCTGAGGTGGTGGCCGGGGTGGTGTAGCTTGATGAGGCCGCACCGCTGATGGCCGTCCCATTCTTCTTCCACTGGTAGCTCAATGGGGACGTGCCTGCCGCCACCACGGTGAACATGGCCGTCTGCCCTGCCGTCACCGTCTGGTTGGCCGGCTGGGTGGTGATCGACGGCGCCACCGCAGCGGCACTGACCGTGAGCGT
>QHZC01000471.1:3933-13778 GCA_003224515.1 Acidobacteriota bacterium | reverse complement strand
CGACTCCGTTCTGGATGCCTTTCAACCAGCGGTCCATCCAGGCGAACTCCAGATCTTTGGAAGAAACTACTGACTCTGGTCCAAACGCCGCCTCACCGGCGAAGCTGCTTGCATTCCCGCCATGAGTCCACGGGCCCATGGTGAGCCGCTGCAGGCTCTTCTTGGTTTTCGCGAGTCCGGCAAAGTTCAAGTTGGCCACACAAAGCGCCCACGAATCGTACCAGCCGCTGACGTGGTGAACGGGAATGTCTTTGTGTTCATGCAGGTGAGCGGCGACGTCGATGCCAATATCTTTCCAATACGAGTCGTAATCGCCATGCGACATTACTTGAATCAAGGTTGATTCGTACTCCGGAGCCATGCGGAGCGGCGTGGCGCCCGGCCGAATGGGCAGTGCTGTTACGTACTGCTTGTATTGCTTGGCGGCTGCGGCGAGAGCTTGCTGGGTGGGCTCGTCGCCAGGGTAGTAGGCCGGATAATCCGGGGAATCCACCGGATTGCCGACAGTGAAGAGCCAGGTAAAGAAGCGCAATTCGAACGCGCCATTGTGACGAATGCCGTAACGTCCAGCGTCTGTGGCAGCGACAAACGGGACCATCGCTTTCAGAGCAGGCGGCTGCGCCAGCGCCATGGCATGCTGCGTTCCGCCTTCGTAGGAGCCACCTGTGGTGCCAATCGCGCCGTCGCTCCAAGGTTGCGAGGCAATCCACGCGGAGGTGTCATAGCCATCAGCAGGATCGTCCTCGAAGAATCGCCAGCGCCCCTCGGAGCCATACCGCCCGCGGACACTTTGCACGACGAGAACGTAGCCACGAGACACAAACTGGTCCGCGCCTTCCGCACGATAGGAACGGGTGTAAGGAGTGCGCACCAGAATAGTGGGAAAACGCCCGGATTCTGCGATGCCTCCGCGGGACGGGCGATAGATGTCCGTGGCCAAGCGAACACCGTCGCGCATGGGCACCATTACGCTTTTTGTGGCGAGAACTTCGTCTGGAAACTTTGTCTGCGCACCGGTCAAGCACGCTAAAGAGGCACACATGAGTGCGAGACTCAGTAGCAGCGAGATTCGGCGGGGACGGAAAGTCATCTTAAGTTATGAGTCCCGGGAACAATGCGGTCGCTTCCTCGCCATCTCGGAGTGGCGATAGAGCGCAATGATCAGCTATAGCAAGAATAGCACTCTCAAACGCTCGAAGAAATGGGCCCGGAGCGGTTTTTGGGCCAGCCAGGAGCGCCCTTCTGAACATAGTACGCCCTCTGGGCCGTTCCTTTGGTGAGCCCCGTCTGTTTGCAGATTTCGCTCCAAGTACTGCCTGCTTTCCGTAGGGCTGCAACTTGGCGTCCATCGGCGGCGATTCTCGGTCCACCGAGTCGCTTACCCTTTGCGCGTGGGTTGAGCAGGCCTGCCTTAACGCGCTCCTGAATCAACATGCTTGGGGCTACGTCTGCGAAGGCCTGGACCAGCACAAATTGGTGTTGCCGGGGCGGGGCATTCGGAAAGATGCAGCGTGCTTCACTGCGGACCAGGTGCGCAACATTCTCGGGATTGTCGAGAATCCGTGGCGCCTCATGTTCGCGTGTGCGGCACTACTCGGACTTCGGGCCGGCGAGATTCTCGGACTTCGCGTCGAGGATGTTGACCTGCAAAACCGAACTCTGAACGTCAGACAGGGCGCGTGGCGCGGCAAGCTGCAAACGACAAAGAACACGGCGAGCGAGAATGCTCTGGCGATTCCTTCCCCGCTCGATAGGTTCTTCCGCGAGTACCTGAAAACGTGGAAGCTTAACCCTCTTGGGTTACTTTTCTGCAACCGCAACGGCCGCGCGTATACTTCCCAAAAGGTCGTCGAGTATCATCTCTGGCCGTTGCTCGATGCCCTGAATATCAAGCGCGCCGGGTTCCATGCTTTCCTGCACGCGCACGCAACGCTACTCCTCCAGGGTGGGGCTTCGCCAAAAGTGGCACAGCGTCAGCTCCGTCCCGTTGAGAATACAGTAGGCTAGCGGCGAAAGGGCGCCGGGTTCGATTCCCATCGCCCGCTCCGAATTCCGGAGTTACACAACGTCCTCATTCTCTGTTTCCAAATCTTCGTTGAGTCCTGCTTTGGGGGACGTGATTCATTGCATTCTGGTCGCTTTCAGTTCATCGTTGGGAACAAAGGGTTTGGGCGAGAAAAAACCTGTAACCTTACGGTTCGCTCGCGCAACCTTTCACAACCCTCATCCCGAGAGCATATCGAGCGTCAAAACTGCGATAAAAACTGATCGACGACTCGCAGGTTTGCGTCGTGATTGTCCTCCAGGAACCAGCCATGCGAATTGCGCGGGAAAATAATCAATTGCTTATTCGTCGAACCCAGTACCCTGAATAGCGCCTGCGCGCGGTCCACACCGACAATGGGGTCTAGAGCGCCGTCAACGACCAAAGCCGGGACATGAATCGTCGGCCAGGCCGGGACCACGTACGCATTAAAAAAAACCGAAGATGCCTCCTCCTCGATTGCGAGCACACTATCCGGCTCCGAAAGCGAAAAGAAAGTTGCCAGTGCATCAGCCGAGATAGTGGGCTTGCCAGTGATGGGATCCGTCCCAAAAGCAACTTCGCGAATCTCCTCTAGCGTTGGCAGAAAGCGGTCGACTCCGCTGGATATTATGCCCAACAGCACCGGCAATAAGGCCGGTGGTACAAAGAAGCCGTCTTTTGGAACCGAGAAGAATCCCACACCGGCAACCAATTGCGGAGCGGAAGCGGCCAGCAGCCCTGTGATGACCCCGCCTTGGCTCCAGCCCATGACAACCGGAGCCCGTCCAGTGCTTGCCACGATGTAGCTGGCCACCGCTGCCGCGTCATTCACCCGGTTGCCAATGTCGATGCTGAAATAGCTCGCCGGGTGATCTGAGCTGCCCATGCCACGAAGGTCGAGCGCGTAAACGTCATAACCCCGCACCGCGAGATGATCCATCACACTGCGACCGGGAAAATCCCACGTCCGGCCATCGCCCCAAGTCCCGTGTATCAGCAACACGGGAACTTTATTGGGCTCGGCACCAACTTTCCGATGAACATGAATCGAAACACCGTCGGTGACGACGTGAAAATCGGAGCTTTGAACGACGGGTCGTTGTGCGCGCGCCGGCAAGGTGTTCATCACCAGCATTGCTAGCCCTAGGAACCTCAATAAACTGATTGGCAACCTGTACACGGTGATCCTCCCTTTTGATTAGCAGGCTCCTTCTGCAGCGCCGGTCCGCGCATGACTTCGGGCAAAACGACGGACCGCGAAGAGGCGCTCTAAACTGCTGTATGCCAGACGCGCTGTCGAACTATGCAGCCCAGTCAACAACGAACTTCGCTTGTGGGAAAACCGTCCATACCGGTCCCAGTGAATCCTTCGGGTTATGAGCACGCCTGATTACAACCCGGCCCGCTGCTTCTGTGCGATTTAGCCTCTGATTTGAGGGAAGGAGTTCTTGCCCAAGTCTTTCCCGGAATGCCTGGCGAGTGGGCGCAGCCACGCGTCGATTGCGGTGCGCTGCTCGGCACCCATCTCTCCAAACAGTACCCCCATTCCGAAAATTCCAAAGCCGCCGCCAGAATGCATGTAGATCACTTTGCCGGGCAGTTCGCATGTGCTCGTGCCATCCGAGACGCGGAGACGCAATTTCGTATGAATGGGAATGGGTTCGAGCGTATCGATATAACAGCCACGCGAGCTCAATTCGGTAAGCTGTGCGATAGCCCACGTTCCGTCGCGAAGGGTAACTTCGGCATCTGCGAAGAACGAGAAGCGCGGATTGGCGCGCCTTACTGAGTAGGGAGCTTCAGCCATGGTGTCTCTCCAGTCCGCGGACGTCGCAATTCGTATGCACATTGTATAAAACCGTAGCGCTGCACATCCAGGTGGTTTGTGCTCTGGATCGCCGAAAGAGGTAACTGGCTATCCGTACGGGTGGCTGAGCGAAGGCCGGAAATGGCGAGAAGGGGCCAAGAGAGGCCGCCAGTGCGCACGCACCGGAGAGATTTGGATTAGAAGTCGAATTGCAGCTAGCTTTTGTGGCGAATGGCTAGTCAAATTTGACAAAGCCCTTGTTGCACGCAGCGCAGACGCTGCCCGTTCTTGCGCCAGAGCACGCGCTTGCCTCGCGTGATTCCCGCACGGCCAAATTTGCGCGGCCTGTTCCAGCTTTCGCCACCTCGTGACCGCAAAAAACAAAAGGTCATGTTGCTTAGACTTTTTCAATTCGCCCCCGCAGCAGTGGGGAAATTGTCCGGAGCTCTTTCTCGCACACGCAAAAAAAGGCGCCCCAGTTCTCGCCGGGGCGCCTCTCTTGCTTCAGGGGGGTGGAGGAAACTTACGGCTTTGGCTGCGTTTGCGGCTGTGTCTTCGCGTTGTGCTTCTTGTTGTAGATGTTCTTCGACGCCGCGTTCTGTTCCTTGTTGATCTGCTTCTTTTCCGAGGCTGTCAGCGTGCCGCCGTTGGCCTTGCGGTCCGCGACAACCTGTTTGTTGATGTTTTTCTGCTGGTTCTCGGCTTTAGCCGCTTCGCCGGCCGTCATTTGCCCGCTCTTGATGCCCTGGGCGACGCGGTCCTGCTGGTTTTCGCGGCGCTGGCCCACTTTGTTGTTCCCGTAGTGTGCCGTATTGGCGTTGTGCTTGTCGGCATAAATCTGTTTGGAAACTTGGTTCTGCTGATGGTTGACCTGTTTTTTCTCCGCGGCGGTCAGTTTGCCGCCGTTGGCTGCGCGATCCGCTGCCGTTTCCTTGTTGATAGCGGCTTCTTTCTTTTCCAGGTTTGCCGTTTCTCCCGCGGTCAATTGCCCGCTATGGACGCCATTGGCGATGCGGCCCTGCTGGTTTTCTTTGCGCTGCGCCACCGTCGGCTTGGGCTTTTCTGCCGGCGCTGCTGCTGGCGTTGCCGCCGGCGCTGGCGCGGGCTGCTGCGAACCGGAAGACGACTGATCCTGGGCCATTGCGATGCTGCCCGCCAGTAGCGCGACAACCGGCAATGCGGCCCACTTCATCCAGGTGAATTTCATGGTGCTCTCCTAAACTTTCTGTTCAGAATTTGCGAGTCCCGGGTCACCCTGTATTACCCGATGCTGAACGCAAAGTTGTGACCCGGCTACTGGTCGAAAGTGCAGGTTTTCCCCATTGGATAAGCATTTTTCGCTACTCTTTGGACACAATCGGTGCCCTCGCTCTGGTGCGCGCACGCACATCCACTAGCAATTGCGCACTTCTTGTCGACGGTCATCAACTCGTCGAGTTGCAGCGGAAAGGCCACCGGCTGCAATTTGTTTCCAGTTGGAATAATGGCTTCGAAGCGTGAAGAAATCTTGAGGCGGGAACAAAAAAGGGCGGCCACACGGACCAACCCATCTCAATTGCGAGGAACCTTTTACGCGCTCGAGCGCTACTTCTTTTCTTCGGCAGGCTTTTCCGCAGCCGGGGGAGTAGGCGCCTGGGCCGGCGGCGCCGGTGTTTGCGAAGTGCCCGCCATTCCGTCCTTGAAGCTGCGGATGCCCTCGCCAAATCCCTTCATGATTTCCGGGATTCGCTTTCCGCCAAAGAAAATCAGGATGACAGCCAGAACCACAAGCCAATGAAAAATGCTAAATTCGCCCATGAACCGCCTCCACGCGCCCCGTTTGGCGGCGCGCTATCTAAACCCTAGCGCAGCTTGCCCTGCGCGACAAGTCTCTGTCGCTTCTTGCCCCTACAGGATAACACGCTCTTCCCCCGCCCGGCGCGTCACACGTTCACGGTCGAGATATTCGAGCAGGGGGATGGCGTACTTCCGCGTGACGCCCGTCAATTCCTTGAACGCGGGCACGGATATCCGGTCGCCTTTTGCCTTTTTGTAAGTGGCAAGCTGCTCCTTCAATTGAGCCAGCGCTTGGCGGTGAAAAACCAGCTCCGGCGAGGCGCGCACCAAGTTTTTTTCTCGCAAGAGTATCTGCAAGAGTTTCTCCGCTCGCTTGGCTTCAACAGTAAGCTTTGCCAGTACCTCTTTCACCGCTGGCACCGCCAGACCTGCGGAGGCAAACTCCGCTTCGATCTGTTCCTTGGCCTTGGATTCTTCGGGAAGGAGGGCGATTTCGGATCCCGCCTTCTTTACCAGATCTCCCTTCGCGTCGACCTTCTTCTCGGCGGCCAGTTCTTCCAGGGCGGCGCGAAAAGTTTCGCTCCGCACGCGCTTTCCGAGGCTCGCGCGCAAATCCTCGCGCGCGATTCCCGGCACCAAAGGATTTTCCTTCTGAAATCTTTCGACTCTTTCGATGATTTTCTTGCGCACGTCTTCAAACAATTTTCCCGAGACCAGCACCAGTGGTTCGGTTGACACGGTTCTCACGCGCCCGGTTCCGTGAAGTTTCTCCAAAGCCTCCTGAATTTCTTTTTCCGTCCATCCCGTTCGCGCCACGATCTCCTCGTACCCGAGTCCCAGCAGCGCGCGCTCCGTCATGGCCCCCAGTGTTTCGTCGCCATGCTGCCGTTCGAGAGCTTCAAGAAACGCCGCGCGTCCGGTATCCCGCAGCATCGGTCGCCGCGCCAGCGGGTCCAGAACGCCGCCCCCGCCAATCGTCACCACCGGCGAAAATTGCCGTACGATGAAGCGATCCCCCGGCAGCACCAGCACCTCATCCTGTAGCTTTAGGTTAGCGACCGCGCTTCCGCCGGGCGGCAGTTCTTTCTCTCCGTGAAAAAATATCTCAGCGATGGTCTCCGCCGTTCCCGCATGAAAGTGCACGCGCGCGCCTTGTTTCATTTTTCGGGCCGACGCCAACAGTTCCAGGCGAACGTCAATTCGCCGCGTCTTCCGGAATTTTCCTGGCGCCGCTAGCACCATTCCGCGTTTCAGCACGGTGTGCTCGATTCCCGCTAGATTCACGGCCGTGCGTTGTCCCGGCATGGCGCGCTCCACAGTCCTTCCGCCGGACTGCACGCCGCGCACGCGCAGCTTCTCGCCACGCGGGAAGAGTTCCACTTCATCGCCCGGGCCGACGCTTCCGGAAATCAGCGTGCCCGTTACCACCGAACCGAAACCCTTCATCGCAAACGCGCGATCAATCGGCAGCCGGAAGTATCGCGACGCATCTTTCGCAGAAGCGTTCGCTGCCGCGTCGCGCAATGCGCTCTTTAATTCGCCGAGTCCGGTTCCTGTTCTCGCACTCACCGGCACAATCGGGGCTTTCTCGAGAAACGAACCTCGCAGGAATTCCTCTGTTTCCATGCGCACCAGTTCCAGGGTTTCGCTGTCCACCATGTCGCTCTTCGACAGCGCCACCACGCCGCGCTTCACTCCCAGCAGACCGCATATAGCGAAATGCTCGCGCGTCTGCGGCTTGATGGATTCATCCGCCGCGATCACCAAGAGCAACACATCGATCCCCCCCGCACCCGCGAGCATGTTGCTGACAAAACGTTCGTGTCCGGGTACGTCCACAAAACCGAAGCGCACCCCATTTTCTTCCAGGAATGCAAAACCCAAGTCCACGGTGATTCCGCGGCGCTTCTCTTCGGCAAGACGATCCGGGTGCGTGCCTGTCAGCGCTTCGACCAGCGTCGACTTGCCGTGGTCAATGTGCCCGGCGGTGCCAACTATTACGCTCTTCGTCGGAGTGGACATGAATGAAGGTGCTCGCTCTGTCGCGCCGCTTTGCATGCTACGGGAGGAAAGAAATCGGGGGTCAAACCGTTGCAACTACTTGGCGGCGGAGATTTCTTCGACAATGGCATGCACTGCGGCACGCGGATCGGGCGCGGCAAGAATCGGCCTGCCCACTACCAGGAAATCGGCGCCGGCACGAATCGCCTCGGTAGGCGTGGCTTTCCTGGCCTGATCTCCCGACTTGGATTCCACCGGTGAATCCTTCGGACGAACGCCGGGCGTCACAATCAAAAACTCACGGCCGCAAGCCTTGCGAATCGCCTTGGCCTCCTGCACCGAAGCGACGACACCATCGACGCCGGCTTTTTTTGCAAGTTGCGCGAGTTTCACTACCCGGAGTCTGGGAGCGCCGCCGATGCCAACTTCCGCTCCCATCGGAACGCCTGCACTGATGGCCTGCACCGCGGCCTCAAGCATGGCCTTGCCGCCGAGCGCGTGCACATTGACGAGCTGCACTCCGGTCATCGCCGCTGAGGAAAGCACGGCCCCGGCAACGGCGTTGGGTATGTCGTGGAATTTCAGGTCGAGAAAAATCCCCGGGCCGAGCGCTGCGATTTCTTTGACGGCAGCGGGGCCCGCGGCGGTAAAGAGCTGGTTGCCAATCTTGAACATGCCTACGAGATCGGCAACTTGCTTTGCGAACTTTGTCGCCGAAGAAAGAGAATCGAAATCCAGGGCGACGATCAGGCTGCTACGGGGATGCGCGTCGAAAGTCAGGGTCATAGTTGACCCCGACTCCTTCGGGGTCAGTGCTTCTCGGGTAGTTGCATCAACTCGAGCCGGACCTGGCTCACGCCGGAATGGATCAAACCGATTTTCCGGGCGACACGATAGGATACATCAATTTCGCGCCCTTCCTGATAGCCGGGTGTTGACCACGCGAACGACGGAGCCAAAGGGAAGATTGGGGTGTGCCGCAGTAAGGGCTTCGGAGTCGAAGCGCTCACCATTGGCGGTTTTACGCCCGTTGAACCCGGGGCCATACCAACTGGAATTGCCCACCCAGGTCTTGATCGGCTTCACCGGTTGATTCAGATGCGCCACCAGGGGAGCCTCCATCGCCGGAGCGATGAGGAACATGAGAGCCCAGAACATGAAGAGTCGATGTCTCATAGTGTGTTCTTTGTGCTACTCGGATCCAAAAAAGTGTAGCAAGAAACGATCCTTATGTCAACCATTTTCTGCGAGAAATTTGTCTCTTATCTCATTCACAGTAAACACTTTAGACTCAAATAGTACCTTAGTAAGGGTCCCGACAAGTCGTTCACTGACCCTCGGATCAGTGAAGCTGGCCGTCCCGACTTGTACCGCCGAAGCGCCCACAGCCAGGTAATCAAGCACGTCTTCGACCGTCTCGATACCCCCGAGGCCAATAACTGGTGTCTTCACGGCTTTTTTCGTTTCCCAAACGAGCTTCAAAGTAATGGGTTTAATGGCCGGACCGGAAAGACCCCCAGTTGGGTTGCCCAGGCGGGACTTTCCAGAGCGGAAATCAATGGCCATTGCTGGGTAGGTGTTTGCCACCGTCAGGGCATCCGCACCGGCCTCTTCGGCAGAGCGGGCGATAAGTCCAATGTCTGTAACAAGAGGGGATAGCTTGACCCACAGGGGCCTGTTCGATGCGGCCCTTCGGGCGGCCCCGACCACTTCAGCTACCTGCGATGGATCGCTGCCGAACTGCATACCCCCTTCTTGACGTTGGGGCAGGAGACGTTCAATTCATACCCTGCCAGCCCCTCGGCGTCCTCTAGGACCTGGATCACTTCTATGTAATCCTCAAGGGTGTAGCCAAAGACGTTGGCTATGACTGCGGCATTGAATTTTCGCAGTGCCGGGAGTTTTTCGGCAACAAACGCCCGGACCCCCACATTCTGGAGCCCGACAGCGTTGAGCATCCCGGATGGGGTCTCGCAAAGCCGGGGGGCGGGGGCACCCTCGATGGGCTCCCGAGACAGGCCCTTGGTGACGAAGCCACCGAGGCGGTTCAGGTCAACGAGATGGGCGAATTCGAGGCCGTAACCGAAGGTTCCACTGGCGGCGAGAATAGGATTCCGCAGGCGCAAAGCGCCAATTCTTACGCTGAGGTCAACGGCGCCAGCGGAGCTCACTGCGTCGAAAAGGATAACACGAAGCCAACGCCCGCACTCTGAAAATCATCAGCGTGATTTGATG
>QHZC01000471.1:586-3800 GCA_003224515.1 Acidobacteriota bacterium | reverse complement strand
TGGCAGCGGTTCTTCGCGACCAGGTCCCGTTCGAGCAAACCAAGTGATGAATCGCGCCATCTCGGATGGCACGAGCGATGACGGCGGCGCCTCGAAATGCACTTTGGGTTCATACATCGTCCGGGAAACCACTTGCATCGGTTCAGCACCGGTTCGAAAGCGACCTACATCTTTCAAGTCACGCCTGCCGCTCATCACCATCCGATGCCAGCGAAATAGCATTTCTTCTGAGAGTGGTTCAGTAAACGACCGGTAGAGATAAAGCTCCATCCCCCACGCGATGCGCCAACTGATTGCTGGCACCTAATAACGAAAATAAAAGGCCACAAAACTGCCATCTAATCACTGGTGTAGTTTCCTTCGAGCTGCCCGAAACGATTGTGCCGCAAATGGTTTCAGCAGGACTTCGGAAAGGACGTGGCCGTCGCGCGGGGCCAGAGTGATACCGCAGAGCGCCGCGAAGGTTGGGGCGATGTCGGCGGGCGTGATGGGTTCGAAGTATTGGCCGGGCTGGATGCCAAAGCCCATCAGGAGGACGGGGACGTGCTGATCGTAGTAGTAAGGCGTGCCGTGGACCGTGCCAGTCAGTTTGACATCCTTCTTTCTCCATGATGCAAAAGCCCAATAGGCTTTTGGCACCAGAAACAAGTCTCCGCTACGCCCGGCAAAATAGCCTGTGGACTCAGCTCGGAATGTGGGGCTCAGGCTGCCGGGATGACTTGCTAACTCCTCAGCACCATAGACTTCGGCCACACCGGGAATCTCTTTCAACGCATGGATGACTGCTTGCATAGCCTCGGTGTTCAATTTCAAGCGATCATAGAATCCGGCGGCGAAATAGATATCGTTGCCGTTGATGGCCGCAATGATCTCTTCGCCTTCTTTGGCAAACCCGGTAGAAACCAGCGCTCTGGTCGCAACTTCCTTCACTTCCGGCCTATAGACCCATCCGGCATCTTCTCCGGCCGCTTTCGAGTCCTCCGGTATTGGCACAACACCATGATCGGCCGTGAGCACGACGATGTAATTCTGGCGGCCAACCTTGGAATCCAAGTGGGAGAACAACTCTCCGAGGTCCTGATCCAGCCGCACCAAAATGTCTTGAACTTCCCAACTCCTGGGTCCGAAGGCGTGCCCCACGTGATCCAAAGTCGAATAAGCCACGCCAAGGTAATCTGTTCCGGAGCGCTTGCCCAATTCCATTTCGTCAACGGCCGTCTCCGCCAATTTCGTTAAGTAAGCATCGGCATACGGGCTTGCCTCCCATTGCGAATAGAAGGCATCGTCCGGTCCGGTCCCGGCGGCCCTGCCCCGCAGAGGATGCGGGAAGGCGAGCGATGCCTCCCATCCCTTTGGGGGCACGGCACCCGTCGCTTGTCTGGGGTAGAGATACTCGCTGTCGTTCAGGGTGGGAGACCAAGTTTTTCCATACGCGAGGCTGACGGGGTGGGCGCGGACATAGGATCCGATGAAGGATTTTGTTCCGTAGTCGCTGGAGGTTTCCCAGGCACCGCGCATGTCATCAAACCAGGTCACAGCGTTCGAACGATGACCTGCAAGCATGATTGCGGCGCGGGCCTTGAGGGAGAAGGTCACGGACCGGCTGTCGCCGCTCCCCTGAAACAACAGCTCATCGGCGAAGGAAGGAACCTGGAGGCGCCAGGCGCTATCCCCGCCTTCCAACTGCTGATCCTCTTTTTCGGAGTAGAGAATATTTGTGACCTTGTGAGCTTGGTCTTCGGGCGTGAGTGCGTACCACTCGGTGCAGCGCTTGTTCTTCTCTTTCCCGGGAGCGGTACGGTTCCACCATTCATTGGCGATGATCCCGTGGGTGGAGGGGAATGCCCCGGTAGCGATGGTGGCGTGGCCGACGCACGTTTCTGTGGGGGCGTAGGGATATGCCGCGTCACGGAACCAGGCACCTTCCTTCACCAGGCGCTTCAACCCCCCGGTCCACTGGCCGAGAAATTTGTCCACGTAATCGCCGCGCATCTGGTCGACCACCAAAACCACGACCAGCTTGGGACTTGCGGGCGCTTCCGAAGTCTTGGGAGCTGCCGGGCGAGGCGACGCTTGGGCCGCGATGGGCGGAGCAAACGCAATGCTGACAGCGAGGAAAAAGGCCCACGCCATCATCCCGCGATGGGACCGCATGCCCTTAAACAAGAATCTGCTCGGAATCATAGTCGACGTCCCCTCCCCAATCCGCCCAAGAGTCTACTACGACCTGGTTACGGTTCGATGATCGCGGACGGATTGACCGCGGCGCGGTCAGGAATGATAGGATTACCCGACCATGCGCATCGTCGAAAAGGGCCAATTGATGTCGGCGCCGGAAATTGACCGCACCTTGCAGCGGCTGGCGCACGAAATTGTCGAAAAGAGCGGCGGAACGAAAAACCTGGCGCTGATTGGCATCGTCCGGCGGGGCGTGCCTCTGGCGCAGCGGATCGCCCAGGCCATGCGCGGGATCGACGGGGTGGATGTGCCCGTGGGGGTGCTGGACATTACCCTCTATCGCGACGATCTTTCGAAAGTTGCGCCACAAGCGGTGCTGCGCTCTTCGAATATTCCGTTTGGCGTTGATAACATGGAGCTGGTCTTGGTGGATGACGTTTTGTATACGGGGCGGACGATTCGCGCGGCCATGAACGGCCTGTTTGACCTGGGCCGGCCGAAGCGCGTGTCGCTGTGCGTGCTCATCGAGCGCGGCCATCGCGAAATGCCTATCGAGGCGCAATACATCGGGCGTAACGTGCAGACCAGCGATACGGAAATCATTGAAGTACGCCTGAGGGAGATTGACAAGGAAGAGCGCGTCGTCCTGGTCGATCGGGTGGCGTAGTTTGCGATTTTTGATGGCATCGCCGCGTTTACGCTCTGAGAAGGGACATTGACTCACCGCTTCCGCGACTTGCTGGCCCTCGAACCGCTCACCGCGGACGAACTCAGCTTTCTTCTCGATCAAAGCAAGCCTTTTCAGGAAATTCAAAAACATCCGCTGAAAAAATTGGCGACGTTGCGCGGGAAGACGGTGGCGCTGGCGTTCTTCGAAACGTCCACGCGCACGCGCATCAGCTTTGGGACGGCGGCCTCGCGCCTCGGCGCGGACACCATGAATTTACAGGCGGAGGCCTCCAGCTTGAAAAAGGGGGAGACGCTCCTCGACACGGTCTTCAATCTCAACGCCATGAAGCCGGATTGCTTGGTGATG
>QHZC01000471.1:0-575 GCA_003224515.1 Acidobacteriota bacterium | reverse complement strand
GTGGCGCGGCATCTGGACATTCCGGTGGTGAACGCAGGCGACGGCACGCACGAGCATCCTTCGCAGGGCTTGCTGGACGCGTTGACGATCCGGGACCGGCTGGGGACGATCAAGAATCTGAACGTCACGATTCTGGGCGACATCCTGCACAGCCGGGTGGCGCGTTCGGACATTCATCTGCTAGGAAAATTTGGATGCCAGTTTACATTGTGCGGGCCCGCGATGTGGGTTCCGCGCGAACTTGAGAAAATTGCGCCGGGCACGCCGATTCGCTGCGTGTACCGGATGGAAGAGGCCCTGGAAGGCGCGTACGTGGTCATCATGCTGCGCGTGCAAACAGAGCGACTTAACGATCCACCGCTTTCGGCAGACGATTACATTTTGCTGTACCAGCTGAATGCCGAGCGGCTGCGCCGGGCCAGCCGGAATGCGATTGTGCTGCATCCGGGCCCCATGAACCGGGGGATCGAGATTACACCGGAGGTGGCGGACGGCCCGCAGTCGTGCGTGCTGGAGCAGGTCACCAACGGCGTTGCGGTTCGCATGGCTATTCTCTATCTGCTGATCTCCGGTGC
>QHZC01000474.1 GCA_003224515.1 Acidobacteriota bacterium | reverse complement strand
CCAGCGTGCTATCCGCATCGTGTGCCAATCGCACAATCTTATCTTTTGGCACTCCGCGCTCGACCAGGTCGTGCTCCATCAACTCCGCTATTCCCGCATTCGGCCGCAGGCGTCTTCCGCTCGCGACAATTACGGGCGCCTTCCCTTCCCTGAACAATTCCGCTCCTCTCGTTGCCCTATCGGCGTAGAAATTATCGTCACCTAAAACCATGACCGCGTCTGCTTTGTCGAGGGGATCCTCGATGATCCATGTCTCCGCTGCGAAGCGAAGAATCGGACGCCTCACCAGGTACAAGGAGGCGCAAAAAATCACGAAAAACAACAAAATGATCAAGTTAAGAAAGATTCGGCCTCGCTCGCCTGGATTCGCATGGCCATGCTTCATGAATTGGGGTCCAACGCTCGCAAGTTTGCGGCCGCCTGCTCCGGCAGTTCGGCGTTGAAATACACCTCTTTAATGCTGTAAGACTTGCTGGTCTTTTCCACGATGGGCAAAATCTCGATGTGCCAGTGGTAATCGTCGGCCAGCGTCTTCCAGTAGCCGGCCAATTCACCCTTTTTGTTCTTCGTATTGGGTGATGTATGCACGACCAAATGAAATGCCGGCGCCACTTTCTCCAGCTGGCGCAATACGCGCCCTAATAGCGCCGCCAACTGCCTGCGGTTCGATCCCGGCCGCGGCTGTTCGAATAGATGATTGTGCCGCCGGTGCATCAGCCACACTTCGTATGGCACGCGCGACGCATACGGGCACAGCGCATAGTAATCTCCCTGCACGTCCACGATGCGCTTTCCCTGCTTCTCCTCCTGACGCACGGTGTCACAGAAAATGCAACGCTCTTTATCTTTGAACCATTCGTGCGCGGAGCTGAGTTCGTACTTGATTCGCCGCGGCACGAAGATCGTCGCCGTCACCTGCGAATGCGCATGCGGCCATTCCTCTCCCGCCAGTGCGCCCTGGTTCTTGAATACGCTGATATACTTAAACCGCGCGTCCTTCTTCAAATCAGCGATACGCGACGCCCACACCCATAGCACACGCTCAATCTCTTCGTCGCTGAACTGCGACATTCGCTTGTCGTGCAGCGGCGTCTCCACCACGACCTCGTGGGCGCCGAGGGCGCCCATCTTGTCGTACATCCCTTCGGCTAGACGTCCGGGTTCCCCTTCAACGTGATACAGTGGTTGCGGGTGGGGCAACACGCGCACCTGCCATGCCCCTTCCGCCGGCCACGTCAGAATGGACCTCAACTTCTCGATCTTGGCCGGCTCCAGCGGGCATTCCTCCGGCGCAGCGCCAAGTGCTTCTCTCTGTCCCAGAATGACCCAGCTCTGCGTGATGGGATCTTTGCGAAGTTCCATTCGGCATCTTCAGCGGGTGTAGCGTGCAGGTGTCGGCCCCTGTTCGAGTCGGTGACGATCCCAGATCGCGCCTTCGCGCGTGAAGTAAGCCATTTCGAAATCTTGCGTCAGTTCCAGCGCATCCACGGGGCAAGCATCTTCGCAGAGTCCGCAGAACATGCACCGCGAAGTATCATACGTGAAGTCTGTAAGCACTTTCCTCCGCGTCGCGTCGTCGCGTTGCCAACCCACCACGATTAGGTTTTCCGGGCAGGCCAATGCGCACAAATTGCAGCCAATACACAGCGTCTCGCCCGTCTCGGGATTATTGTTGAGCCGCGGCGCCCCACGAAACCGCTCCGCAATCATCGGCCGTTCCAGCGGATATTGCTCTGTGACAATATTCTTGGGATGCTGCGCCCGGAAGGTAACCGCGAGGCCCTTCAAAAAATCGACTTGAAACAATCGCTCCAGGAGTTCCCGCATGGGCCTAGTTTGTTTCTCCCCTCCGCAATTGTCAAGCAACTGCTTATCTCTACATTATCTCTATTCTTCTCCGCGCCCTCCGCGTCTCTGCATCAATATCCCCGTTCCCTGCCCTCTGGTCCTCTTCGTGCCCGGCGCTTGCCTCGACCGGTCGGGTTGTTAATTCCGTTTTCTCTCTTTCCGCATGTTATTCTCTCGCCGACAATGGAAGCTGACATCCAGTTCATGCAGGCAGCGCTCGCCGAAGCACGCGCCGCGGCTACCGCCGGCGAAGTCCCCATCGGCGCCGTGCTCGTCCATGACGGCAAGATCCTCGCTCTTTCCGGTAACCGCACGATCCGCGACTGCGACCCCACCGCTCACGCCGAAATCGTCGCCCTTCGCGAAGCCGCCCGCTTTCTTGGCAACTACCGCCTTGCTGATACCACGCTCTACGTCACCATCGAGCCCTGCAGCATGTGCGCGGGCGCCATCATCCAGGCTCGTGTCCCGCGGCTCGTCTATGGCGCCGACGATCCCAAAGGTGGCGGGGTCCGCTCCTGCTTCGAAATCCTGTCCCACCCGCACCTCAACCATCATGTGGAAGTCACTTCCAGCGTCCTCGCCGCCGACTGCGCCGCCATCATCCAGTCTTTTTTCGCTAAACGCCGCGAGTAACGCGTGCCTTGGCCGCGCACTCTTCGCGACTTTCACGATGTGCCCGCCGTTCATCGCCATTGCGCAGACATAGGCGCGTAATACTCATCCCATTTACGAGACGTCGACTCCCGGATTGCCGAAAAACGTAACGCTCTGCTACGATTAAGTCTGCAACAACCGCGGAGAGGTGACTGAGCGGTTGAAAGTACTCGCCTCGAAAGCGAGCGTACGGGAAACCGTACCGTGGGTTCGAATCCCACCCTCTCCGCCATACCAAGTTCCCCCTTTGTTTTACGTCAGTATTTACACCTTGCTACCGCTGTGCTACCGTTTTTCATCATTAATTTGGGATGGTGTCCAGCATGGCCAGCGTATACGCAAGATTCAAAGGCCCCCAGGGATGGGAGTATCAAAAGGTTGGAAAAGGCCGCCCGCCGAAGGGCGCGAAGTTCCATATTCGCTTCACAGACGCACATGGCAAGCGGTGCTGGAGTCAACCCTTCGATACTCCGCACCAAGCCCAGGAAAACGCTGATGGCGTGGCCCTGGCCACCCAAGCCGCTGCCCAAGGACTCACCGTCGCTGAATACCAGGATCAGACGAACGCAGGCCGCACACCGATCAAAGTCGCGGTAGAAAGATTCCTCA
>QHZC01000469.1:1510-2875 GCA_003224515.1 Acidobacteriota bacterium | reverse complement strand
GTCATGATGCATGTCGAATTGCTCTCTGTATCTGAGTGGCTCACTTAGGTCCTCCGTAGGGACGTGGCGGACAGGCCGCAGGAGGTCCCGTTCTTGTCATTGATACCAGGGGTGGGGCTAAACCCTATGGTGCGACGGCGCGCGGGGGAACAGCCGCACGGAGCTGAGAAAGAAGCGCGGGAACTTGCTCTCGGGCAAAACTTCTCCAAGGCCAATCGACTACCCCTTCCGCGAACCCTCGCAAGATTAAGCATGCATCACATTTTGTTGAATGCTCCATTACAGTCAATCCAGAAAATCATGCAAAGACCCATCCAGGATTCATGCTAACCCAAACGGCTTAGTCAATTTTTTAGAGCTCCAGACATGGTTGGTCGGGAACTCGTCCGCTTTTTGCTTCAAGACAGGAGGGTGCGAGCACACAAATGCGTTTGAAGTCGGGTGCCCGGGAACAGCATGCTTAGGGAAAACCGAGCCAGTTGCGGCTTCCCGGAATGCGCAGGAGAAGGGTCGAGCGCTTCCAGTCGAAGAAATGTAGCAGCATAATGGTGTGATTTCCATCTGCCGATTTAGAAAGAGTGGACCGTTTAACCTGAATTCCGAAGTTGAGGAATGTTTTCATAGCGAATCATTGACCGATTTTTGGTTCAGGTCGCGGGTTCAGGATGCAACTTCGGCGAAGTTGGAACCCCATAGGTTAAGATGTTTTCCAGCAGCGCGATGCGCTGCTGCAGGCCGCCCCAGGAAGCGGAAAGATGCAGGACCAAGCGGTGCCCGGCGCGGCCGAGCAAAGCACCCAAAGGAAAACTTGGGTACGCCGCGTGGCCGGCTGGCGATACGTGGTAAGGCCACTGGCGCACTGGAATTCTCCGAGCGGATTGAAAAGCAGCAAGATGCTCCGGAAGGCTGCTTCGGTGGCAAAAAACTAATGCAAGCAAAAATCATCTGCGGCTAGAGCGTGTTTCAGTTCGGCGATGCGGTTCTCCATGTCCGCCCTGCAGTTATAGTCTCGCCAGATCTCTTCGGGTGACAGAGCGAGGTTGCTGACTAAAGACGCGAAAGGTGTAACCGGGAATTAGCACCGCCACCAGGGGATGATGCAAGGGCGGTGCGTCCTTGCGCCGGTTGGGTCCGCGCAAGCACCCTGCTGTCGGCCGTAACGCTCGAACACCGTCGAATCCAATTCTAGACTGTATCCCGGACCACATTCCGGAAGCCGCTGGAGCTGGTAGTGTTCTTGGAGTTTTTGCGGCAGGTCGGCTATCTCCCAACTGAAACTTAACCCAGTTAGGACTAAACAGCGCTATTCAATTTCGTAATTCAGGTTTAAGGTTCTCATCGCACTTTCGAAAAACTCCGATTCTG
>QHZC01000469.1:0-1443 GCA_003224515.1 Acidobacteriota bacterium | reverse complement strand
CGGTGATGGCTGTGGCTAGACGACAAAGTGCAGACCAATTCGGTATTGATTTGCCCCAGAGTGTTTTTCACTCCATCGCACTTGGGCCAGAAAAGGGATGCGCACAGGAACTCCCGGCAGGCGAAGCTCGCAGCGAACTAGGTGGGAGCTTTTCAGCGGCTGCTTCGCGCGAACACACACACCTCCCGTGCTGATATTCTCGGTCTTGACGTGCAACACTCCCCGACCCAGCCGAGGCTTACCGGCCGCAGAGAGCTGTCTTACCTCCAACTGACCAGCAAAGGGAAATCGTGGGTGCCGGCGCTTTGGCTGCCCTTGCTGCAACTTCACGGGTTTTGGAGAATGCCGCCCTGGTTCCCGCACTTCTATTCCCTGTTGGACTAGCCCCACGGGTAGGCGGCCGGGATGGCTTCCGTGGGCTGAAAGAATATACTCCGATCTAGGTCCCAAGATGGATGAATTTGCTCATAATTCCCGAGCGTGAGGAAACCCCCATCTTCATCATCGCAAGGCGCAGAAAAGCTTTCACAGTATTAGGGCTGATCTCCATGCGGGTGGCGACCTGTTTGTTGGTCAAACCCTGGACCACAAGCCGTACAGCCTCGCCCTCGCGTCGCGTCAGATCGTACCTGTGGCAGATTTTGAGAATGTCCTCGGCAGCTTCAGGACTACGCTCGAGGAGTAGCGCCAACGAGGATTCGTTTGGGCAGTTTGAGTTGCTGCCCGGCGGCCGTATGTCAAAAAACCGGCAGACGTAGTGCCGCCTTCCGGATAGAAGCTCCTTGCAATCGGAGACCCTGCCGCTGGGCCCTGCGTTTGTGACCATCGTGCGAATCTTCGAAGCCAGTTTGTCAGCTAAATCCTTCGTTTCGGTGGGCCTTTCTGGATAAGCGAGGATCTCCGCAGCCTGCGGGTTCACGTACAGTGGTTTGAGTGCAGCGTTGAGCAACAAAAATCCTTCGTCGGATCTGTTCTGCAAGCGCGTGCTGTTTGAGTTGGCCTCGGCGCTGTCGACCTTGCCGACTTGCTTGACTTTACTTGCCACCCGGGAGAAACGCATCGTTTTTCTCCGAGCGTAGCTTCTTAAGAGGCCATTATAGGCTGTGCTTACCGAAAACTCCATCCAGCCGTTTTCAGCTCAATGTAACATTTTTACATTCCGATCTCCTGGTTAGCCTGCTTCAATTTCATCTTCTTGAAAATCACTCATTTCAAAGGTATTCGCGCCGTAACTAAATCGCCGGTCAAGGTAGGTTGCTTTGGATTGTTATCCTCGGGGAGGTCAATGAATTCGTGATTCCATTTTCGGGGATAGAACTGCATGATTATACAATGGTTGCACCGCGCGCCCGTAGCTCAGTCGGATAGAGCGTCTGCCTTTGAAGTAGGCAGCGTAAATCACATAAGTGGCGCACCTGGTGTCGCTTACGCGGAAAAGTTCGG
>QHZC01000064.1:1892-2157 GCA_003224515.1 Acidobacteriota bacterium | reverse complement strand
CAGTGCTTTTGCATAAAGAGCACGGTCGGGCGCGACCGGTGCATCGCCACGTGATGAACGCAGTGGCCGACCTCGGCAGTGGGTTCAGGAATGTATTGGGAATGCAGCCCCTTGTTGATCGGGCGCCAGGTCTTGCCGGCGTCATCGGTACGGAATGCGCCCGCGGCCGAAATGGCGATGTAAATCCGGTCGGGGTTGCTCGGATCCAGAATTACGGTATGGAGGCACATCCCACCGGCGCCTGGCTGCCAGCGGGGCCCTGAGC
>QHZC01000064.1:0-1825 GCA_003224515.1 Acidobacteriota bacterium | reverse complement strand
CGTACCACTGATGTGTGGTGAGGGGTTTGCCAGTTCCCGGGGAAGTGTCGTACACGAACTTGTTGCTCTCGCCTTTCGGCATTCCCTGTGGCGTGGTCCGTTCGCCCGGCGGTGTCCCCGGCTGTGTCCAAGTTTTGCCGCCGTCATCGGACCGCTGAATGATCTGCCCGAACCAGCCGCTGCACTGCGACGCATACAGCCGATTCGGATCGACGGGCGAGCCCTTGACGTGGTAAATCTCCCATCCCGCAAAATGGGGACCGCTTACAGCCCAGCGTTCGCGCTTTCCGTCCGACGTCAGGACGAACGCGCCCTTGCGTGTGCCAACCAGTACTCGTACTCCGCTCATACCTTACTCCTTGTAAGCTCGACTAAGGATCGCCCACGCAACGAAAAGCAGTGTGCCTATCTAACTTGTGAAATGCAAGTGAAAATATGTTACTGTCGAATTATGCCAAAGAAGAGGCCGAGTCCCAAGCGCCGGTCGGGGTGTCCGCTGAATGCTTCCGTAGAGATATTGGGCGACCGCTGGTCTTTGCTGATTATCCGCGACATGATGCTGCGGGGATTCCGGAGCTACAAGGAATTCCTGGAGTCCTACGAAAGAATCGCGACGAACATATTGGCGGATCGTCTGCGGAAGTTGGAAGCTCATGGAATCATCACCACCGAGCGAAACCCATCGGATGGGCGAAAACTGATCTACTCGCTCACGGCGAAGGGAATCGATCTCGCACCGGTCCTCACGGAAATGGTCCTCTGGGCAGCGGGGCACGAAGACACCGCTAATCAAGAGCTCGTCCGACTCATACAAAAGGATAAGGAGCAATTTCTGGCTGCCGTGAGACAACGCTGGGCCGAACAGAGAATCCGTTCAATGGCTAACTACTAAGTCCGAATGAACACCTCAGAATTTGGCCAGGTGGTCGGCGAGCTTGTTCCCGTAAAGCCCTTTTGCATGGATTTGAAAACCGGCTTCGAAGCTTTTGGGTTCCTCCTAGGTCGCGTTCACGGGAATCCCGTAAAGCTTGACCGTGGCTTTTGCCTTCGTGCTCGGTGAATGTCAAGGTATTCAGCCGTGTCAAGCGCTGGCGATGAACTTCTGCCGCGAGATTCTCTGCCACCTGTACGCTTAGTCGCCCCTTGAAACCGCTTTCAAGCGGAGTTCGCGCCCTCGAAGCGGGGAGATTCCACTTTTCCGCCAGCATCAATGGGAGCTAGTCGTGCCGTGCCCCGTGGAGGACTTTCACCGCGTGCGGCAGCAGGTGCGCCACCGCTTCCAGCGATTCCACCGCCCCTTTGGGGCTTCCCGGCAGGTTGAGGATGAGCGTCTTGGTTCGTACGGCAGCCGTACCGCGCGAGAGCACGGCCGTCGGCGTGCGCTCCAAGCCTTTGCGGCGCATCTCTTCGGAAAGTCCGGACACGATTCGGTCGGCCACCGCCTGGGTTGCCTCCGGCGTGTTATCTCGCGGCCCGATGCCCGTGCCGCCGGTCGTCAAGAGGACGTCCACGCGTCCGGAATCCGCCACGGCGCGCAACTGTTCGCGGATATTTGCGGGATCGTCCGAAACGCGCAACGAAGAGGTGACTTCCCAGCCCAGCCCCCGGCAAAAGGCCACAACGGCGGGGCCGGACAAGTCCTCGCGCTCGCCCTTTGTCACGGAGTCGCTGATAGTAAGGACCGCTATGCGCATCAGGAAGGTTTCTTGGAGAGACTCACGGCGTCTCGACCGTATCGCGATTGGCCTCGTCCATTAGCCGCATCGCTTCCATCAACAGGCCCGTCGTGTTGCGTGTCGTGGTCGTCCGCGTCGAGGCGTTCGCG
>QHZC01000468.1 GCA_003224515.1 Acidobacteriota bacterium | reverse complement strand
CTGCCATGGAAGCGAGCATTCCCGCCATCTGGGTCATCATGGACAATTCGGCGTTCGGCACCATTGCCGGCCTGGAGAATGCGAAATACCAGTGCACGTTTGGTTGTGAGTTCCTGCGCAACGGAGAACCGTACATCGTCGACTACCCGGCCGTCGCACGTGCTCACGGCGCAAACGGCATCGACATCAAGGCCGCCGATGAATTGATTCCCGCCCTTGAGATGGCGCTGCACTCTGATCTGCCGACCGTGATTCGCGTGCCCATGGAGAACATCGCCACGCCGACACCCGGTCACTGGAATATCAACGACATTTACCGCAACGGCCAGTGACAATAGGCGTGTCGGACGAGCACAAGCTCATGTCGAACGGCGACATTGATGTCACTGTCAGCGAAGTCGGCCCGCGCGACGGCCTGCAAAGCGTTAAGCGCACGATGCCGACGGCGCTAAAGATCCGGTGGATCACGGCTCTCGCGGAAGCAGGCCTGCGCGAGATAGAGGTCGGCTCATTCGTCCCCCCGAAGCTACTGCCTCAGATGGCAGACGCAGAAGACGTGGTCCGCGCAGCGGTCAAGATCCCAAACCTGAACGTCATCGCATTGGTTCCTAACCTGAAAGGGGCCGAACGTGCCCTTGCCAGCGGGGTTCACACGATCACCATGCCCGTCTCCGCATCGCGCGAGCACAGCATGGCAAACATCCGGATGACGCCCGAGCAGGCCGTGGAGCAGGTCCGCCAAGTCCGGCAGCTTTGTGACCGGCAGCCTGCCGGGAAGCGGCCTCGTCTTGACGTTGGACTGTCGACTGCCTTCGGATGCTCAATTCAGGGCGACGTGCCGGAAGACTTTGTTTTCGAGCTGGCGCGCAAAGTCGTCGACGGCGGGGCTGACTCTGTCGGCCTGTCGGACACGGCCGGCTACGCGAATCCGGCGCAGGTGAAGCGCATATTCAAGCGGCTGCGTAGCGAGATCGGCAGCAAGGCAGGCGCGGCTCACTTCCACAACACTCGCGGCCAGGGCTTGGCGAATCTTGTGGCCGCACTCGAAGCCGGGGTAACAACGTTCGATGCTTCACAGGCCGGACTGGGCGGATGTCCTTATGCACCGGGCGCGACGGGGAATATCGTCACGGAAGACCTGGTTTTCATGCTCGAGTCCATGGGCCTGCGAACCGGAGTGGATCTCGAACGCCTGCTCGCCGCCCGTTCGCTGATTCTCGAAGGACTTCCCGGCGAACCGCTGTACGGCTATCTCCAGGAAGTGGGTCTTCCGAAGGGTTTTCGCTATGCGAACGCGTGACCAGGCGAAGAATCGGCGCTGGACGGCGAACAGCTCCGTGCCACAGAACGGCCGCTATCTCCGATGCGTGAGCTGTAATGCCACCTGGAGCCGCGGAAAGCGCGCTGGTCGAAGGCTTCGATGGAGGATGACGCAGTGGTTGATCGACCGCTAGAATGCACGCCGTCGTGCGTAAGCCGCGGAAACTCCCGACCCTGACCCATCTCTTCTCGACCGTATTTGCGTAGGCGCCCGAGCTGCTTCTCTTCCTGCCCGCCATGTTCCGGTCCCGGTCGGCTCTCGTCGCCGAGAAGTTGTTCTTACGCAAAACAACTGGCTTTCTATCGAAGAGCGGGAGATTGAGCCCCGGCGGCTGACCGATGTCGCTCGCTTGTGTCTCCTCGGCGAAACCAGAGACCCTGATCGGATGGCACCGCAAAGGGTTTCGGCTTTTCTGAAAGTAAAAATCGAGAACCGGACGACCACGTCTGCCTCGCAACATTCGCCGATTGATTGCCGAGATGGCCACGGAGAATCCGACCTGGGGACAGGAACGCGTGGCCCAAGAGCTGGCGCTCAAGCTCGGCATCTACGTCTCACCGCGTACGGTACGCGCCTATTGGCCGGAGGAGCCGACCGGGTCCGGCGTTCGCCGCACCCGCTCACAGCACTGGCGAGGTTTCGTCCGCAATCACGCCCAGGCGATCCTTTCCTGCGACTTCTTGTGGCGGTCACGGCGCGATTTCACCTGCCAGTATGTGCTGGTCGTGATGGAAATCGGCTCCCGACGTATCGTCCATTGCAACATCACCGCGCATCCGACAGCAACCTGGACAGCGCAGCAGTTGCGCGAAGCGATCGACCGCGAGCAAGCCTTTCGGTCCAAGCGCTTGAGATGATGTGTCCCGCGCCGAGTTCTGCAGCTATATCCATCGCGGGAATAAAAGACCTCACATCGGTGTCGTCTCAATTCGGGCAAGCTCCATGTCATTGACTTTGACACCAGTGGAGGCCGATGCACGTTTTGTCTGGCG
The DNA here is from genome assembly GCA_003224515.1 of Acidobacteriota bacterium. Taxonomy (GTDB): domain Bacteria; phylum Acidobacteriota; class Terriglobia; order Acidiferrales; family UBA7541; genus Acidiferrum. The sequence continues at coordinate 1,317 of QHZC01000468.1, read as the reverse complement.
AAGCATTCCCTTATTTGCTGTCAGGTCATAGTTGTGGTCCGTCTCGCCTGCAAGTCGGGCTGCGCCATTGACAGCCATGGATGAAGTGCCGGCCAAACGCGAGAAGGCCATGATCAGCGACGTGCGAATCTCGGCTTCCACACCGTATCCCCACCCCCAACCGAAGCACGCACGTAACCGTACCGATCCGTTAACAAACCCCGTCCGAGCGCCTTTTCTGGCGGACCGTTGTGCGTCTTAACCGCGTCGGCCATTTTTTTAACCGTTCTGATACCGTTACTTGCTTGCCTCTCATTCCTACGAGCGCTACCTTCACGCGCAGTCGAACGGAACTATTTCGCGGTGACGTGCGACCAGTTTATCGTGTCGCACTTGAATTTTACTGGAGAAGGCCGCCATGAAAGTCAGCGTCGCGATGTTTCTAGTGCTTTGTATCAGCGGCGTCAATGTATGGGCTCAGACGGTTTCCGTGGCACAGATCACAGGCACAGTGAAAGATCGGTCGGGGGCGTTGGTGCGCGGTGCCGAGGTGAAGGTCATCCAAACGGATACAGGCTACACACGCAGCTGTGTAACGGATGATGAGGGAGCGTACACGCTGCCTAGTCTTCCTATTGGGCGGTACCGGCTGGAGGTTTCAATGCCGGGATTTGGCAAATATGTGCAGACCGGAATTGTGCTGCAGGTAAACAGCAATCCGGCTATCCATGTGACTCTCGACATTGGCGAACTCAGGCAACAAGTTGAGGTCAACGCAAACGCAACCATGGTCGAAAGCCACACGAACTCAGTGGGTCAGGTAATCGATCATCGGCGTATCGAGCAATTGCCACTTAACGGCCGGCAGGTCACACAGTTGATCCTACTTTCGGGGGTGGCAGTTCAATCGCCGGTCGGAGCCGGAGTTATAGCAGCCAGGAACTATCCGACCTCCATTGCGGTTTCGATTGCTGGCGGAACAGCAAACGGCACGAACTTTCTGCTGGACGGTGGATTCCACAATGACGCGAATACGAACGTGAGCTTACCTTTTCCGTTCCCCGACGCCGTGCAGGAATTCAATGTGGAAACCAACGCGTTGTCAGCCCGTTACGGGTTGCATGCAGGCGGGGTGGTGAATACGATCACGAAGTCCGGCAGCAACAAGCTTCATGGCGATGTCTTCGAGTTTGTGCGAAACGATGCCTTCAACGCCACGAATCCTTTTGCGGCCCGAGGGGCTAACGGGAAGCGGCTAACAGACGGATTGAAGCGGAACCAGTTTGGCGGAACGCTCGGCGGGCCGATCGTCGCGAACAAGCTCTTCTTCTTCGTTGG
>QHZC01000470.1 GCA_003224515.1 Acidobacteriota bacterium | reverse complement strand
ATTTTTCTTCAAGATATTCGCCGGGGACGTCGTCTTCGGGCACTTCGTGGGTTATGACTTCAGCCTCGTCTGGCGCCGCCGCATCTTCCACGCCCTTCACCAATTCCGCATCAAAGGCGTTCCCTTCTTCGATCAGTTCTTCCACGCCCTCCGAATCCGCCCCTCCGATTCCCGAAAGCCCTTGAAGATCGCCTGACTGATCCGCGGTGCGCTCTTGGCGCTGGGAACTGCCTTACCCATTCAATCCTAAACTTCCAGTTCCACAAACTCCACCTTATATGGCGTCGTTTCCACGTTCAACCGCGCGAGCGTCACCGGCAGTTGAAATCTGCGCGGTCCAGCGCTTCCGGGATTGACGTACAGCACTCCATTGTGGTCTGCCCTTCCCGGTTTGTGGGAATGACCACTGACCACGATGTGAAATCCAGATGCGGCAGGATCTAGATCCAGGGCATTCACATCGTGCAAGATGTAGATCATGACCGTGCCTGCTTCTGCCACGGCCGTTTCCGGCAGCACTTTCGCCCACGGCTCGGTATCCACATTTCCACGCACCACTACCACCGGCGCGATCTTTCTTAGCTCCTCCAGAATCTCCGGTTTCCCCACATCCCCCGCGTGAATGATCAGCTCCGACCCACGCAGGGCTTCCGCTGCTTGTTTGCGCAGCAGGCCGTGAGTATCCGAAATCAAACCGATCCTTTTCACTCCGTTTGCCATAGGCAGATCGTACCGCGGAACGAATGGAATCGCGTGGCGCCCGGCGTGCCGCCGGCTCGATCCGATGGTGTCTTTAAGAAATGAGTAGCTGGGGATCAGCTGAAAGCGCAGATGGTCTGGGCACAAGGCTGCGGAAAATCACGCTGTGAATCTGGGAAACGACGAGCAGAAATGCCGTGCCCCGGTTTACGCGGAGGCTTTACTGGGAACCATCCGACGGATCGGTTTTGAGCCTGGAATCGGGAACTGCATATGCCAAAAGTTTGTTTCGGGTGAGATGAACTCCACTCCAATATATTGCTTGCCGTCGCGAGCCCGGTGGATCGAGACAACGCGGCACTCCATCGACTGCGTGGTGTGATCATTCATCAGGATCAGCGTTTGTCCCACCAACACGATCTCTTCAAGCTGAAACAACGCCCCGTGCCGGTTCACCGACTGGGAGTGGGTCTGCGCGGAGAACTTCTCGCCAGAGTCTGTCTTTCCGCGGACGGTCAACGGTACCGTCAATGCTACCCGCAGCGTACGGCGACGCTCTTTGCAACGGAAGTGAAGCAGGGACATTTCGCCTTCGACCTCGAATCTGATTTATGAGTCCACGGCGTTTTCGACCAACTTCAATCGACGCATCTACGTCTACCAAGTCGTGTCAGCAGGGTGCTAAAGAGACAAAACGACAGAATAAAAGTGAATAGCACGAACCTTGCCCACACACCCAAATACTGCCTGCTTACTACTTCCAAGACAATGGCGGAACGGTACCACAAAAAGGAGCCCGATAACAGTACCCTCGTACTTCCCCCTTTTTCCTAATTCCCGGCCTCGTAATCATTGTAGTTCCGCTGTCGGATGAACTTTCCTTCGCGGAACTCAGAAAACACCGCAAAAAAGGTCTTCCACGGCCCGGAGGCAATGGCAGGGGTACGACCCGCTGGCCCGCATGGCCGCCTCGAGGACCGCTCCAGGGTGCCGGCCCGTCCTCATCTAGTGTCCCGACCGGTGCGTTCGTTTCAATTTGTGCTGGGCTTGGAGGACTCTTTCCGAGTCGTCTCCTCCGTTGCGTCCCCCAATAGCTTTACGATGAGCAACGGATTCACGCGCGCTCTTTCCACCGTGAGTCCCCAGTGCAGGTGCGGCCCGGTGACGCGTCCCGTCGCCCCGACTTTCCCCAGCACGGCGTCGGCTTCCAAAGTGTCTCCCGTCATCACGTCGATCTCGGAAAGGTGTCCATAGAAGGTGTACATTCCCAAACCGTGATCCAGTACCACAGTATTTCCGGAAAAGAACAATTCCTCTGCCAGCACCACCTTCCCGCGCTGCGCGGCATGCACTGGGGTTCCAGTGGTACCCGGCAAATCCACCCCGCCATGTGGTGTCCCGGGATTCCCATTCAGAATCCGCCGTCTCCCAAAATTCGTGCCCGTTGTCACACCATGCAGTGGTATTCGAAACTTTCCGTCCCACAGGCGCTCCGGCGTCACGCGGTCAAAAATATCGCGCAACTTCTGGCGCTCTTCGTCCGCGCGCTTGATTTGTTCCGAGTTGGGCTCGACGAACTGTTTCCCCACCTGCAATTTCTCCGTCGCGAACCGGCCTTTCCTCACCGTCACTCTCGCCCTGCAGCTAATTTTCTTGTCGCGCGCCGTTTGCCCGGTGACCTTCAACTCGTATTCGCCGGGCGCCTTTTCGAGGTCAACCGCCAGCAAACCTTTTCGCTGGGCTGTACTTCCAGCCTCCCCCCAGAACGGGACACTCCGCCCGCCCCAATCTCCTTGCACTTCCGTCAAGGGCTTCGCGCTCTTTACCTGCACCAGCAGCAAACTTCCCTGGCTTGATTCTGTTGCGCTCAATCGTAATGTTGTTCCCGCGGTGCAAGTGCCCGCCGCTTTCGCCGTCGCTCCAGGTGAAAGCAGTGCGCTAGTTGCCGCCAGACACACCAGGGCGAAGCACATCCACCGCTTCCGGACTACTGTCCCGCCTTCGGATCTCATCGCTCCTGCCGCATCGCCGTCACCCGTGCCTCAACTTTTTCAAATTGCGCTCGCGCCATTTTCGACGCCAGGATGGCCTTTTCTATCGTTAGAAACAGATCGGGGTTGTTCATTTTCTGGCGAAGTTCTGTGAGGAAGGGCCGCACTTTTGCAAAGATGAAGTACAGTTCTCCGCAAAATGACGGCTGAAAGAAGAGCTTTTCACTCACCACCCCATTCAAAACAAATGACACGGCAATTCCCCAGTAGCTACCCACCTGTCTCAGCCAGTTGTTCTCTTTCGACCCCATGGCGGTTGCCACTTTCGCGAAGTCATCCGCACTCTTGGGCCAGAAAGTGATCAGCCACCATTGCCGCGCTTTCCGCAGTTCCGGTTCGCGCCTCAAGTCGTAGAGTTCGAGTATCAACCGCGCATCATCAACAGTCGGTTTTTTCGGCATCGCGCCTCCCCGGAATATCTGTGTGCGATTCTACCCCACAAGGCATCGGCCTCTTATCTCTGGCATTCAAAGTGTTCGGCAACGCGACACTTTCATCCCACGCGCGGACGGCCAAGGGCTGCTCCCTCGGACTGGATTCCGTGCAAACCCTTATTCTGCTATGAGTTCGATTTCAACGTTCGGCGGCATTAGAATTGCCAGACTAAGGTCGGGTAGGTCCGCCCACCCCATGCCGGGGGAGGTCAAGGAGGTTTCCGTGAAAAAGATCGATCGTATGCGAGAGAAGGTGAGCATCTTGCCGACTTCCGTTTACCTGTCGAAGATGCATGATGCAGGTTGGAGCCTGGTCGCCATGGAATGGGAACGCGAAGTGGAGACTTCCGCCCAGCCTGAAGAGCGGGAAGCTCCCGGCGCCTCTGAGGAAATCCCGTTCGGCCTTCGCATTGCCTCCGATTGCCGCCACCTGGAAGACGATCCGCTGGAAATGCAAACTCTCAAGTTTCTGGCCGAAATGATTGTCCAGGACGTCTCTTTCACTAGCATGGCGGAGGCCCTGAATGTTCGCGAGTATGGTACGCGCGACGGCCACCCATGGACCGCCGCCGGGGTCTTCAAGCTCACTCCTCGGCTGATTGATGTCGCCCCGCGCCTCCTCTCCGGCGCCGAGTGGGAGTCCCGCAAGAAACAGTTGTCCCGCATTACCTGGAACTCTTGAGGACCAAGTCTCCGTAACAGCGATTTTTACGCGGGCGTTTCACTCTTCTGCGGGGACGGTGTGCCGAGTTTCTCTTCCCACCGAATCCGTCCCGTCATCTGCATGACCAGGAACAGCGTGAGGATCGCCCCAATCGTCACCGCCAATCCCGTAAACCCTTCAAAGAAAAACGCGTAGGAAAACAACACCAGGTAGATCAGTTGGGCCAGTCCCGCGTCCACAACTGCGAAGCGCAAATCCACTACCAGTCGCAAATAGCTGACGACCAGCGCAATCGAAGCGATTGACGAAATCAGGAATGCCGCATGAATCGAAACATGATCCGCCAGATACGCCAGCAGCAGATGAAACGCAAAGAATGCGCATGCCAGGAAAAAATAGTTCATCGGGTGCAGATTCTTGCCGCGCAGCGTAGAAAGGATGAATACCAGGAAGAAAAAGAAGAACAGCGACACGGGAGCGAAATAGCTGATTCGCCCCGCCAGCGGACCGGGTTGCAGCCTCTGCGGCATCTTCAACGCGATGTCGAACCCGGACACGAGATTCTGGTAATTCCACTCCAACTTCCAGCCGTTTGTCGTCTGCTGTTTTTCGGTCGGCGAAAGCGAATTGTCTGGGAAATCGAAACCGGAAAAATCCGTTTTCACCACCAAGTGAAAGTCGCGTGCCTGCGAAATTTCTTTGCCCCGGGCATCTTCATTCTCGCGCGCAAAGGTGTATCGCCAGCGGTCGAGCCCTTGCGAGCGATACGCCGCGTGCAGCACCGGCTTCGCACCAGCCGCCA
>QHZC01000062.1:8416-22610 GCA_003224515.1 Acidobacteriota bacterium | reverse complement strand
TTCGTAAAGCGCCATGACCATGAGCATGGCCACGAACGCGCACGGAGCAGCCGCAACCACGCTCACGCCTGCGCCCTGGAGTTCGGGAGTCGCGTTCAGGAAATGGAGCGCGATCCATAGAACTCCCCAGGAAGCGAAGGAAACACCCAGCAGCCTGTCGGCAAGCGTTTCCTGCCTCCGACTTTCCTGCCAGAACACCACCGCGACCGCGATGTAAAGAAGAGAACCGGGAATGATCGCCGAAACAGAAAACACGTTGGCGGCATTGGCCGCAGCCCACAATCCAAACAGGACGCCAGCAGCCAACGCGGGAATTTTCCAGGCCTTCCTCTGGGAGTAAAGTTGTGCTCCTAGAAAAAAGAGCACCCCCGAGAGCGCGAAAAGCCAATGGCTCAACGCACTCTGCAGCGGGTTCGCCGCTGCCCACGGAGCGAGTGTCAGCCCCACGTAATGAAGTCCGAAGACCGCCCACGCCGCGGTCCACAGCAGCAGATAAGTCTGGCGCTTGATGCTGTAGATATAGGAGAAGAAACCAGCCACCAAAGCAGTGGCGATCAGCAGCGCCAGTGAAATAAAACTTTGATGCATCAGGAACTCATTCGATTCTCCGCCCGCACCGCGGACGACTCTCCGCTGGCCACAAAGGCACAAACGTCCCTCGCGCTAGAGCTGTGCACCCACCGCCGCGCCGCTCGCATGAGAGGACAGCCGTGCGGGGACGCGGGAAGGTCGCGCCTGTACACAAAACAAAGTACTTGTGATTATGGATTACGGAATTTTCAGGAAGCAAGCGTACCGGGGTACTGGTTGCCAAAGAGACAGCATCTAGGGAGATAACGAATTCAAGCCCAGGAAGCATTGCCTGTACGTCTTTGGCCCGGAACCCGCCAATTGGACCTAAATAGAGGGTTTGGCTACACTGGGAGATTCAATTCAAGTGGGAAGAAGCGCTGATAATGAGTGATGTCATTCGCAAGACCTCCGCTGTGAGAGTGCGATTTGCCCCGTCGCCCACCGGTTATTTGCACGTTGGGGGAGCCCGCACCGCGCTGTTTAACTGGCTGTTCGCACGGCGCCAGGGCGGCACGATGATTCTTCGCGTTGAGGACACCGATGCCGAGCGCAACAAGCCCGAACTGGTGCAGGGAATTCTGGATGGCTTGCAGTGGCTGGGCGTCAACTGGGACGAGGGGCCGTTTTATCAGTCCCAAAGAACGGAATTGTATCGCGCGGCCGCGAAAAAGTGCTTAGCGAACGGGGCCGCCTTCTTGTGCTATTGTCCGGCGGAAAAATATACTGGCGGCGACCATGCCGAACCGGCGCAAGACGAGGAACCGAAGGCTGGTGGTCCGCGACGCGTCACTCGCTGTTCCTGCCGCGATGGCCGGCCCTCAACACCGGGTGGGAAGCCGGCGATCCGCTTCAAAGTTCCTCTTGGCGGAACAACAAAATTCCGCGACGCGGTATTTGGCGAACGCGAGTTTTCAAACGAGGAGATCGAGGACTTTGTCTTGTTGCGCTCCGGGAAAAACGCGTGGCGCGGACCACCTTTCGAACACTCCCAAACAGGTGCTGCTGTACCGCGCGCTGGGTGCGGAACCTCCTGTTTTTGCGCATGTGCCGCTGATTCTCGGGGCGGACAAGTGTCGCCTTTCGAAACGTCACGGCGCAACGGATGTAAACATGTACCGCAGAGAAGGTTTCTTGCCGGAGGCGTTCCGGAATTTTCTTGCGCTACTGGGCTGGTCTCCTGGCGGTGATGAAGAGTTTCTGCGAACGAAAGATTTGCTGGGAAAGTTTTCGCTTGAGGGCGTGAGCCGCACCAACGCCGTGTTCGATCGGCCGAAACTGGAGTGGTTCAACACGCAATACTTGCAGAAACTTCCGATCGAGGAGTTGCTGCCTGAAGTCGAAAATGAAGTGAAGCGCAGCGGGCTGTGGAAGCCGGAGTGGGCCGCAGGGGCCGCTCCCGGCGTGGATGGACGAGATCACGAGTGGCTTTCAAAGACCGTCGATTTGCTGCGGCCCGAATCCGCTTGTTGCCCGATTTTTCGAGTTGGTCGCGGGCATTTTTCAGCGACGAATTCACCCGCGAGGCGGCGGCAAAAGAAAAATTCTGGAATGATCCCAAAGTGCCGGAACTCCTTGCCAAGCTCGCCGATGCGCTCGAAGCGCTTGCCGAGTGGAATCATGACGCTTGCGACCGCGCTTCCCGGGCGGTCGCTGAAGCGGGGGGAGTCAAAGCCGGTCTGCTGATCAATGCCACGCGCGTGGCGATCGTCGGCCAAGCTGTGGCGCCGCCTCTGTTCGACACCATGGTCGTTCTCGGCCAGCAACGCGTCGTCCGCCGTTTGCGCGAGGCCGTGGCCAGTTTCCTCAAGGCCTAGGGCAAGCTTCACTTCAAGAAATCTCGAAGTCGGTCCTTCCGGTCCAAGATCAATTTTGGGAATTGCCACGACCGACCTATTGTTTCCCAAAAATCTCCGCGTGGGCGGGCCTGGCGGCGGAAGCTGAGGCCACGACGTTGAGCGTCGCGTCGAGAGGGAGTGTGACCGGGGGCAAGCAAAGTTCGCTGCTGCAGGCCTGGTAGCGGAGCTTGAGAGGGATGTGCTGTTCGCCGAGAGGGGCATTCGCAAACGCCGTGATAGGCATGCGAAGAATCACGGTGCTCTGGTAGACGTTCAATGGTGTCTTGGAAAAAGTGAATTTTTCGAGTTTGCCCTTGGGATAAGAGACTTCGCCGCTGTTGAAGCCGGCGGGAAGTTCGGCCTTGAGATCGGTGGCGATGAGATAGTCTTGCGATTTTTCGCGGGCATTGACGTGGAAGCCCGGGCGAATCTTCATGACTACCGCGATTTCGAAAGAGCTTCCGCGGCCAGCGGGATCGCGCGAGACATAGGCTTCGGGTTTGACGACGTCGCGCCCCGAGGGAATTTGCGATTGCATCGCCGCCGACAGAACCAGCAAGCCGATCGAAATGATACCTGCTTTGACTTTCATAAAGTGACCTGGGCGCCGAGTTGCTGGGAAATGACCCGGCTCATGACGGCGCGGAGATCTTCGTCGGTTTTTTCGTGGATGAAAGCGTTGCGCGATTCGTTCCAACCGAGCTTGAAACTGGTGGAAAGCGCGGAGACCCAGATTTCCCGGACGGGGGTGTTGGGCGAGATCACAAATTTGGCCTCCCGAGGTTCCTCGAAGAGAACTTCGAGCTTTCCGGATTCTCCTTCGACGTCGAAACCGTGTTCATCGCCCGCCGTGAGCATGCGGCGCTTGAGGTCCTCGAACGCGGCGTCGGCTTTTCGTTGAAAGTCCTTTTCATCGAGCATGCATTTAGCGTACATGAACTGAGTGAGTCGTAGGTAGTGGGCAGTACAGGAACCAACCCAAAACGGTGCAAGGCGCGGCCGAAGCTCCCTCACGGGCACTAGTTTTGGGCGGACCCTAGACTTATCCTTCCCTACAAGAGCGCGAGGAAGCCACGGCGATCCCTAGCGCGGTGGCGTAGACAGCATACCAGAAGGTTTCCTGTGCGGCAGACGGGGCGGGCTGAAGATGACGAGCAAGCCGGTCGAACAAGACGCGCATGAGCTGACAGAGAAGCACGCTTTTCGTGTTGGAATAGAGCCAGGCGATGAGGACGCGCATGGCGGCCCGCGCAGCGGTGAACGAAAGGAAAAAGGGCCACCAATAAGCGCGGTGAGGAGTGGCGGTGCCCAGATAGTCGAAGACCGGCATGTGCCAGAGGCCCCAGAAGATACCGAGCAGGACGGCGGCACCAAGAGCGCGTAGGTTTTGCCGCATCTTGGGGAAGGCGAAGCCCATCCAGCCGATCTCTTCGAAGAATGTGACTTGAAGGATCGTTTGGCCGCTTTTGAACCATCGTTTGGCCGAGAGTACAGAGTCGGAAAATTTCCCACCGCGGGCGGGTACCGTTCGCGTAGGCGATGAAGTGAGTCTAGGGGGCCAGTGAGAAATTCACCATGATGCTGGTGTCGATTTCGATGGGTTCACCATTGAGTTGCTGCTGGTTCTCTGAGTTTGCGGAAGAGTCCATGCATCCGAGAGAGCTGTCCTGCGTGTGCCAGTGGCCAAGGGCATTCCAGCCATGTCTTATCTGGTCGCCGCAGCGGTAAACGCTTTTCGATTTACGTTCCCGAAGAGTTGGTTGCTGAAATTCGCAAGGCGATCGCTAATGGGCGACGGCTTCAAGAACTGATGAGCGAAGCCGGCGTGCGATACACACACGCTTTGAAAGCACGACGAAGGAAGGAGGCGCGGCCATGAGCAGGGCGCCGATCCAGGAGACGGCAAAGTCAACGCAAAATAGCTGGCGACTGGGCGTCGATGAAGAAAGGATTCGCGCTGGCTGGGTCCTGATGGCTGTGTCATACCAGGCGGGTCGGAAGCTCCGACGCCAAGAATTACAACTGAGATTCGATGGCCTTAGTTAATTCTTCGTAGCTAATCAGACCCTGAACTTTTTTCACGATTTTGCCGTCGCGGGAGATGAGGAAACTGGTGGGGTAGCCAAGAAGGCCGCCGAACTTGTCGGCGACCTCGTCATTGCCGATGACGATGGGATAGTTAATGGGGAGTTTCTGGCCGTTGACGTTGAAGCGTTCCTTGGCGAGGAAGGGAGCCACCGCGCTCTTGCCTTCTTCGTCCATGGAGATGCCGAGAACGGTGAAGCCTTTCGCTTCGTACTTCTGCTGCATCTCGATAAGCCAGGGAATCTCGATGTAGCAGGGATCGCACCAGGTGGCCCAGAAATTGACGAGTACGACTTTGCCTTTGTACCGGCTCAGAGTGGCGTCTTTGCTGTCCAGATCTTTGAAGGTGACTTCGGGAGCGGGCTGGCCGTTGGTCTTGGCGTTGACCTGCTCGGCGTTCTCGAGGGGGCCGGTGGCCTTGACGCGCGTGGCCTTATCGGCGTAGTAGGTGCCGATGATGAGCGCGATGACGGTAGTCACGGCTAAGACAGTTTTGTTGCCTTGCATAGCAGTAATTTTCTCCCAACGCCTTATGACCGCGAACACCACGACTGCCAGAACAGCCAAACCGGCCAACAGCCAGAATATCGTACCCCCTTTTCCGCCAGTGAGGACGCCTTCGAGCCACAAAACAAGGATGTTCAAGAAACTCAGCTTGGCCGTGAGCCAGGTCAGCTTGTTGACGAAAACCAGGGCGCCGACGAAAAGCAAAAGGGCCCCGCTGAAGAGTTCGACGGCGTGAAGATATTTTCTAAAATTCTTGTAGAACGTCATGAATTTTCCGATGCCGAGAGCCGTTAGAAGAAACGGGATCCCGAGGCCGGCGGAGTAGACGGCCAGGAGGAGAACGCCGCGCTGAATTTTGTCGCTTGCGGCGGCGATCGTGAGTACCGTCGTGAGGATGGGGCCAATGCATGGAGTCCAGCCGAACGCGAAGGCCAAGCCAAGCAAGAAGCCGCTCCACGCGTTAGGCTGTGCAGCAGAACCCCGGACGTGGACGTCACGGTTGAGCCAGCGGGCCAGGGCGGGACCAAAGAAGCCGATGATGGAAAGCGAGAAGAAGTGAAGCGCACCGAATCCGGCGACCAGAGGAGCATGGCGAAGCAAAGAAGCGGCACCGAGGGCCACGAAGATGACGCCGAAAATAATGCCTACACGGGGATTGAGCTTGATGAGCAGGCCGAGAAGATGGAGACCAAAAAGAAGGATGAGGGCACCGGCGATGGGAGTGAGTGTATTGCGATTCTGTTTGAGGAAAACGCCGACGGCACTGGCGGATGCTCCAAAAGATATGAACACAACGGAAAAGCCGGCGATGAAGGAGAGTGAGGAGCCCAACAAGCTGGAGCTCGGGACTTCGCCCTTGCGGAGCTGCTCCATGCCGATGCCCGAGAGCATGGAGATGTAGCCGGGAACGAGCGGCAAAACGCAGGGCGAAAGAAACGAGACGAGCCCGGCGAGAAAAGCTGCTGCTAGAGAAACATCATTCATCTTAATTCAATCCTCGGTAGCGACCTGGGAGCGCGACGAAGCCGCGCATCTGACTAGACTTGAGACCTTCTTATTCTCCCATAAATCCCGTTCCTGCTCGTGCTGGTGTTGAAGTCCTCTCTGTCAGGGCCGGAAGGGGCCATCAGCGAACTTCATCGCTTGGCGCCAAGGATGCCGTCCGCAAGGATGGTCGTGGGCCCGGCAAACACCCGACCCATTCGGTTAGACGCAGAAAACGGCGTGAAGGGCGCAAGGAAGTGAAAGGGCGACAGATGAAGCATTTGGCTGGCGCAGAGTCGCGGCGATCTTTTCTTAAGTGCGTTCTAACACACTGATAGGAAATAAGTTTAGGGGCGAGCGAATTGGCAGAGGGCTTGCCCTAGCCTCAGTGTGCGCCCTGGAGAAAAAGAGGCCTGTAGCAGGTGAGTATGCAATGGACGCCAAACAAAGTGACGTTTCTGCGGGTCGGCGTGGGGTTTCTGGCGGTGTGCCTGTTCGGTCGCGGAGCGTGGGCGAACCTCACGGCGGTGGGGCTGACCGTCGGGGCAATCGCCTTGGATGCACTCGATGGGCATCTCGTCCGGAAGAAAAAAATGGCCACGCCGGTCGGTGCGCAACTGGACATTCTGGGCGACCGGATGATCGAGAACGTGTATTTCACGTATTTCGCGGTCGTGGGGATGGTGTCGCTGTGGCTGCCGGTTTTGTTCTTTGCGCGCGGGGCGGCTACGGATTTCTTGCGCGGGCTTCGGATGAAGGCGGGACATTCCGGTTGGGGTGCAAATGCCATGTTGCGGACCTGGTGGGGACAGGCGTTGGTGGCGTCACGCTGGAGCCGAGGGTTGTATGCGGCCATGAAGTGCCTGTGTTTCTGCTATTTGGGATTGGAATTGGCGCTGACGCGCGGGCCGGTGGCGCTGGTGGGTGAACCGGCGGCGGATGCGCACGCCATGATTCGCGTGGGGGCGCAGGTGTTGACCTGGATGACAGCGGCGTTCTGCCTGCTGCGTGGATTGCCGGTGCTGGTGGACGGGTGGAAATACATGGCGGGAAACATGGAGCCGGCGCGCGGGGCGAAAAGCGCGGCGCAGGAGGCGATGTGAAGGACCGTATGGAGGTAAAGGAAGTAAAGGAGGAAATGGAGAAGAGCGGAGGAGTTGCGGCGTTTTTTGATTTGGATGGGACGCTCTTGGCGCCGCCGTCGGTGGAGAGGAGGTTTTTTCGGCTCTTGAGATACCGGAGAGCGATGCCGGCAAGAAATTACTTTCTCTGGTTGAGGGAAGCAATGCGACTGATGCCGCGCGGGATCAGCGCGATTTTCGAGGCCAACAAAATGTATCTGCGCGGCCTGCAGGTTTTTGACGAGCGTGGCGAAGGAGACAGAGATGTCTCCTCTTGGCACCAAGACGACCAACAGGCCGAGGGACAGGTGTCGGCTCCTCCGCGGCGCTATCCACGATTGCCGGTCCCCACCTTTTTTGGGCAAGCAATCGAGACAGTGGCAGGGCACGCGACAGAGGGACACGAGATCGTGCTCATGAGCGGGACGCTGGAGCTGTTAGCGCGGGGAGCCGCGCACGCCATGGAAGCCGAACTTGCTGCGCGCGGAATCACCGTAAAGATTCGCGTGTTTGCAACGCGACTGGAAGAAATGGATGGCAGGTGGACGGGAAGAGTTTTGGGCGAAGCCATGTTTGGGCAAGCGAAGGCGCGTGCGGCGAAGCGACTAGCTGAGGAGATGCGACTCGACCTAGGGCAGTGCTACGCGTATGGCGACAGCCTGAATGACTGGTCGTTGATGGCGGCGGTAGGGCGGCCGGCGGCAGTGAATCCGCCCGAAGACCTTGCGGGGATAGCACGGACGCGGGGGTGGCCGGTTCTGGATTGGGACGAAAAAGAAAGCCTAACCGAGAGACGCCCCGACCGGATCGGGACCGGTGCCGGGCGAGAGATTCGAGGGAGGAAAGAGCAGCCCGGAGTGATTGCATAGTGCTGCGATTTCTCCGTGCGGAGCGCAGTGAAATTGCCGGATGGAACTGGAGAACCCCGAATGAATGATGTCGAGAGACAGAACTATCGAGGAAATGAAGCAGCGCTCGCTTGGGGTGCGGGAGTAGGTGTACGGAAAGGCGAGTCAGCTGCGGCAAGCCTCCAGGCGGAGAAGCCAGGACTCGCGGGATGGGTCACCCGGGAAATGGCGGCAGCGTGGGCGGCCTGCGGGGCATTTGAATGGGTGGCGCTGGGGTATTTGACGGCATCGAGCGCGCTGATCGCCGTGTTTGCGGAAAACCTTGCGAATGCAGCGAAGTTGTTCGGTGCACAAGCGTTGGTTGCGGCGATAATTCTGGTTTTGTGCCGTTTAGAAGCGCGAGTTGTGGACCAGGCGAACCGGAGCGGCAATACCTTTTCGGCGAAGTTCTGGCACTTCTGGCGGCACTGGTATCCGCATCTGTTTTTTCTGTTCTGTTTTGAGGAGTTGGGAAAGCTCGCGCATCTGGTCACCCCCGGCTGGCAGGACGCTAAGCTGATCTGGTTTGATCAATGGCTGACCGGTGTGAATCCTTTGTTGTGGCTTGAACGCTTGGCGCACCCGGCGCTGAACGAATTCATGCAATTCGCCTATTTCACCTATTTTGTTTTTCTACTGATACTCGGCGGGATTCTCTACTACCGCCGCGATTGGGATAGTTATTGGGGAGTGATGACGTATTCGGCGGTTGGCTACGTGTTCGGCTATGTCATCTCGATATTCTTCCCGGTCGAGAGCCCGTGGTTCACGTTTGCGGGCATGTGGCACGGCAATCTCACCGGCGGACCGTTCACGGCGCTCATCAACTTGATCGAGAAATGCGGACGGGTGCACGGTGCGGCATTTCCCTCGCAGCACGTGGCGGGAGCGGTAGCGGCCCTGTGCGGAGCGTGGCGGCACCAGCGGTGGCTCTTCTGGATATTCCTTCCAGACGTCCTCTGCATGTGCGTTTCAACGGTCTACGTGCGAAACCACTACGTGGCGGATGTCCTCGGCGGGATGGTAACGGGGACGTTGGGGTACGTGATCGGCAGATGGGTGATGCGAAGAGAAGGAGCCGTGGCCGCGCAAGAGTTAGCACCAGCGTCCCAGGCTGCGTATTTTTGCACATGAACAAACGCGCGCACCATGCCCCTTCGACAGCCCTCAGGGCAAGTCGGCGCTACAGGGGTGGACGGCGTTGCTCTGGATGTGCGCGCTCATAGGCGTGAGCGATCCGCAGCAGTGTCTGCTCGCCGGTATGGCGCCCAATGAGTTGCAACCCGACGGGCAAGCCGGACTGCGTGAAGCCACAGGGAATTGACAGGGCCGAGATTCCTGCGAGGTTCGCAGGACGGTTATTTCGAAGCAAAAGTGCACGAGTAGGATGCTCCTCTCGGGCGAGGACTGTAGTTTCCTCGCCGATGACAGGAGCAGAAATTGGCGTTGTTGGGACAGCCAGTGCATTAACGCCCGCTTCGTCCATAGCGAACAGCAATTGGTGAATGAAACGCACTCGGAGGTATAACGATTGCAGGTAAGAAGTTGCGAAGACCTTGGTTCCCATCTCCAGGCGTGCGCGCACATCTTCACCGTAGTCGGCGGTGCGGCGGGGAAAGTGCCCCGCTTGCTGATGGTAGTGGGTCGCCTCTGCCCAGGTGATCTGGTTGCCGTCCTCTTCCGTTTCGTTGAGGAGCGGAATCGAGATTTTTCTTGTTGTCGCGCCGAGCTTGCTAAAATCGCGGATGGCCGCGTCGAACACGTTGCCAATATCGTCGGACAATAGTTTAAAGAACAATTCCTCTGGCAGGCCGAGCCGGGGCTTTGGAAGCTTGGCGGAAAATGCCTGGGCGGGCCATGAGCCGAATGGAAAAGAAGGGGTCTGAGCGATGGCCCGTAAAATGATGGCCGCATCGCGAGTCGAACGGGCCAGCGGGCCGGTCGAATCGAGTGTGGGCGAAAGAGGGATGACACCGGAGTCGCTGACGTGACCGCGAGTGGGCTTGAGGCCGACGATGCCGCAGAGGGATGCGGGGATGCGGATGGAGCCGCCGGTATCGGTGCCGATGCTGCCGTAGCAAAGGCCGGCGGCCACGGCGGCGGCAGATCCTCCACTCGAGCCGCCGGGTATGCGCGCGGGGTCCCAGGGATTGCGCGCGGGGCCGTAGTGGGGGTTGTTGGTGGTCACACCGTAGGCGAACTCGTGCATATTTGTCTTGCCAAGAAGGACAGCGCCCGCTTCTCTCAAGAGAACAACGACTTGGGCGTCGTGTTGTGGAATGAAATCTTTCAAGATTCTTGAACCGGCAGTTGTTCGAATGCCTTTGGTGTAGATGTTGTCTTTGAGCGAAATGGGAATTCCATGGAGCGGCCCGCGATCGCCAAGCCCCTTGCGGCCGCGCGGTGCGAAAAGTTCGGACTCGGCCTTCTTTGCCTGAGCAAGAGCAAGTTCGGTGGTGACCGTGATGTAAGCGTTGAGTTTTGGATTGAGCTGCTCGATGCGGGCGAGCATGAGCTTGGTGAGCTCGACGGGAGCAAGCTTGCGCATGTGTCACATTAAATCACAAGCGGAGATACTCAAGCTAAGCCCGGCACTACAAAAGCCCCTGCTAGAAGATTTTTTCCTGGTGACGGAGATTCCCGAAGGTGCCGATGTTGGCAATGATGAACGCCAGGCGGAACTGATTCTCCGCCCGCACCTGCCCGAGATTGATGCGTCGATATTCGACAGCGAGGCCACAGCAGCCGCCGTTGTAACTGAGCTGAGCGATCTGGTTCTGCAACGTCTTGTTCTCGAAATCGTAGCCCAGACCTGTGATGAGATTGAACCCCTTGCGGGATTCGCTTCCGTAGCCGACGAGCCCGCGAATCTGGTTGGCATCCGGCTGCTGGAACATGGGCAACACCGGAGGAGGCTGGAGAGCAAGATCGCCGGGCGCCGGATTGTCATTCAGGCGGAAGTAGGAAACGGTGGCAAATAATTCCCGATAAGGTTTTACTTTCAGGAGCGTGCCGATGGTGACGAGTCTTTGAATTCGGGGATCGTACTGAAGAATCTGCTCCAGATCGTAGAGACCGCCGGGAGTGATCTTCAAATCGCTGACGATAGGGGACCAATTGCGGGGACCGAAAGCGAAGGCGAACGGCGAGATGGAATCGAGTGCCTGGAAAACGTTGCGCTGGCCGTTGACGATGGCGCCGCCAAAGGTGGGATCAAAATAGTGCTTCTCGACGATGCGCCAGGAAATGAGCTCCTGGGGCTGGCTGTCACCGTCTTTCCGGAAGAGCCGCTGCGTAAAGCCATATTCGATTTCGCTGGTGTTGGTCAGTGTGGCATCGGAATCGAAATGAATAAAGTCGGCGAAGTGATTCACGCCGGTGACGTAGCGGTAGGTGAGCGCCGGTTCGATGGTGTGCTTGTACCGGCGTCGAGTCTGGTCCTTTTTCAAGGAAGTGCGATCGAAGAGTCGTTCGAGCGCAGGCGGGCGGAGCTCCACGGCGAACTCGCCGGTGTTGCGGGAGACGGAAGCGCCACTGACCAGGCCAGCGGAATTGTAGGAATCGCCATAGCGGGTGGTGCGGAAGGCGACGGAAGTGGTCGCGCCGAGCCACTGGCCGAAGTGCAGTGGAACGGTAACGCGAGGCGCCAATTCTTGACGATCGACGAAATTGGAAGTTTGAATATTTTGATCGCTGCGGAATACGACGCCGGCAAAGGCGTCGAAACCGAAATAGACGGGAACGCTCGGCCAGGGGGATTGCTCGACGGAGCCGAAGCGCACTTCCGGTAGGATGCGGAGAGTGACGCTGGTGGCGGGAATGGCAGGCGTGATTGACGTTGCGGCGAGCGGCAGGGTGAGAAAACTCTTATCGCTGAGGCCGGCGAAATTCAAGCTGAAGCCGCGGAAATTGTTCGAAAAGAAGACGGCGCTGCGCACTTCGGAGTTGATGGCTTCGCCGAAAGAGTCGGCGAAGGCGAGACGGAAGGTAAGCGAGGAGAGATGGTTGTAGTCGGTTACGCAGCTCCAACCGCCGGGGAGCAGGGCTTGGATTTCGAGGCGTTGCT
Organism: Acidobacteriota bacterium; assembly: GCA_003224515.1. GTDB lineage: Bacteria > Acidobacteriota > Terriglobia > Acidiferrales > UBA7541 > Acidiferrum. The sequence goes on along the minus strand of QHZC01000062.1, from coordinate 10,552 downwards.
GCTCGCCACCCTGAGGACTGCGGGAGCGGTCAGAGTTGAGGAGGCCGCGGTCCTCGACACCAAAATAGGTGTAGCCAATCGAAGTGTTTTCGAAGGGCTTGGCGCGCAATGACCCCCGTTCGAGAACACCGCGGCGGCTCATGAATTGGGCGCCAAGGGTAGCGTCCACCCACGGCGCGGGGGCCAGATAAAAAGCATCGCCGAGGATAAAGCCCTTGCGCGAGCTCTGTCCGACATCGGGAATGAGGAAACCGGTTGCGCGGACCTTGCGGCCGGCGGGGGCAGAGGCGTAAGGGAGCCAGATGAGGGGCACGCGGAGAAGCCGAAAGTTGGCGTTGATGAGCGCGACGCTTCTATCCAGACGGATCCGCGCGTTGGGCGCGTAGAACTGCCACTTGGGGTGCTGGGGATCGCAGATGGTGATCCAGGCGCGGTGGATGAGATAGACGTCTCCCGGGAAGCGTTCGACGTCCCGCGCTTCAAAGTAAAGGGGATTATCGGAAATCAAAATTGTCGGATTGGGTCGCCGCTCGATTTTGACGCGGCCGCGAACGTTGTGAAAGAGACCGTGGCCTGTGCTGACGTTGTAATGAGCTTCATCGGCTTCGAGGTGCTCGTTGCCGTAATCAAGCTGAACGTGGCCGGTAGCGGTAGCCTCGTAGGTCTTGCTGTTGTATTCGACGTGGTTGGCGCGAAGCTGGGTGTCCGCGTAGTGAATGTCCACGTCGCCGTCAGCGGTGGTGACGTCGCCTTTGCGAGTCTGCGTTTTCGCTTCTAGATTTGCGACTCCTCCTTTGCCGGAAGGCAAGCGAGTTTGCTGCGCGGAAGCGATGCGCGGCGGCACGATTGCAAGTGCGAGGAGCGGCGCAGCCAGGAAAAGAAAAGGGCGGAGCGCGGAGAGAACCCGTCGATGGGGATGGCGGTTCAAGCGGAGCATGCAGTCAATGAAAGCAGTTGGATAGCCTAGCATGCGATCGTAGGGATTTGAAGGCCAGGGCAGGCGATGAGTTGCATGCGGAGACACCAGCGGCGGCGGGGAAGAATTGTGCAGCAGTGAAACGAAGCGGCGGCGCTGCGCGTCTCTCTTTCGGCCGGGTTGGTTTGCCCTTTCAAACACTTGATGCGCGATGCGGCCCAGCCGGAGTAACATGCCGGGCCTTCGAAACAGGGGGAATGGAAATGAAGCATACTTGGAATGCTCTGCGGACAATTCTGGCTTGCGCGGCGATTTTTGGAGGGTTGTCCATGAGCGCGCTGGCGGCGCCAGGCGACCAGCTAAATCCCAGAGATAAATTCAAGAATCTTGAATTCCGGGAGATCGGGCCCGCGACCATGGGCGGGCGCATCGACGATTTCGCAGTCGTGGAGAGCAATCCAAACATCGTGTACGTGGGCACGGCTTCGGGGGGCGTGTGGAAAACGACGAACAACGGCACCACCTGGGAGCCGATATTCGATAAAGAGAGCGTATCGACGGTTGGTGACATCGCGATTGCGCCGTCGGATCCGTCGGTGGTGTGGGTCGGGACGGGCGAGCCAAACAACCGGCAAAGCTCCTCCTGGGGTGCGGGAGCGTACAAGTCGACGGACGGCGGGAAGACCTGGAAGAAAATGGGGCTCGAGGCGACGCGCCACATCGGGCGAATCGTGATTCATCCGAAGAATCCGGATGTGGTGTACGTGGCCGCGCTGGGACACTTGTGGGGGGCGAATCCGGAGCGCGGAGTATATAAGACGGCGGACGGCGGGAAGACCTGGTCGCAGGTGCTGAAGATCACCGACGACACCGGTGTGAGCGACATCGCCATGGACCCGGAGAGTCCGGACACTTTGTATGCCGCGGCGTATGAGCGGCGGCGGACGCCCTATGGATTTAATGGCGGCGGTCCGGACAGCGCGATTTACAAGACAACGGATGGCGGCGCGAACTGGAAGAAATTGACCAAGGGGCTGCCTTACGAAAACGGCGGAGACACCGGACGCATCGGGCTGGACGTTTACCGCAAGGACCCGAACATCGTTTACGCGATCGTGCAGCACGAGAAGGGCGGGACCTATCGCAGCGAGGACAAAGGCGAGACCTGGAAGAAGATGGGCGATACCAATCCGCGCCCTTCCTACTACAGCCAGATTCGC
>QHZC01000062.1:0-8326 GCA_003224515.1 Acidobacteriota bacterium | reverse complement strand
GCTCGCGGGGTCGGACGGCGGAATTCACTGGAGCTATGATGCCGGGAAGACCTGGGACTTCGTCAACACCATCGCGATCGGTCAGTTCTACGAAGTGGCCCTCGATAACGAAAAGCCGTATCACATCTGCGGCGGCTTGCAGGACAACGGGAGCTGGTGCGGGCCAAGCCAGACGCTGACGCGCGATGGCATCGTGAATGATGACTGGCAGGTGATTCACGGCGGCGACGGCTTCTATGCGGCGATTGATATTGTGGAGCCCTGGATCGTTTACACCGAGTCGCAGGACGGGCATATCGATCGCCGCGATTTACGCACCGGGGAGCAGCGATCGATCCGGCCGGAGGCGAAGGCGGGAGAGCCGCACTACCGCTTCCAGTGGAATTCGCCGGTGGCCGTTTCTGCTCACGAACACACCACGGTGTACTACGGCGGAAATTATCTGTTCAAGTCGACGGATCGCGGAGATAACTGGACCCGGCTCGGCGGAGACATGACCACAGGCGTGGACCGCAACAAGCTGCAGATTTTCGGAAAAACCCCGGACAAGAATACATTGTCTCGCCACGACGGGGTGCAGGAATATCCCACGATCACAACGCTGAGCGAATCGCCGCTGACGCCAAATGTGCTGTGGGTGGGAACCGATGACGGCAATGTGCAAGTGACGCGCGATGGCGGAAAGACCTGGAAGAACGTGGCATCGAAGGTGCCTGGAGTGCCGAAGGGAACTTACGTGAGCCGCGTGGTGGCGTCGAAGACCGGTGAAGGCGCGGCGTTGCTCGCATTCGACGGGCATCGCGGAGACGATAACGGCGTCTATATTTTTACGACAAGCGATTACGGCGAAAACTGGAAAGCGATTCGCAACGGGATTCCTGATTCGGCCGGAAGCGTCCATGTGGCGCGCGAGCATCCGCGGAACACAAACCTCCTGTTTGCGGGTACGGAGTTCGGGCTGTGGGTATCGTGGGATCGTGGCGCGAATTGGACCGCCCTCAAAAACAATTTCCCAACGGTCCCGGTGGACGACATCGAAATCCAGGCTCGCGAAAATGACCTGGTGCTCGGAACGCACGGACGGTCGGTCTGGGTCTTTGACGATCTGACGCCAATCGAGAAGATGGATGCGAACGTAGCGGGATCACCCCTGACATTCTTTCCGCCGCGCCCCGCGATAACCTGGCACCTGCGCAACCGCCGCTGGAGCGCGGGTCAGAAAATGTTCACGGCGAAGAATCCGCCCTACGGCGCGATCTTGAGCTACTACCTGAAAGAAGCTGTGCCCCCGGAAGCGCCAAAGAAAGACAAAGAAGAAAAAGACAACAAAGACGCGGCCGAGGAGAAACCCAAGACTGAGGCCAAGGGCGACGCAGCGGAAAAGAAGGAAGGTAAAGTAAAAATCACCGTGCTCGACAAAGACGGGAAAGTGCTTCGGGAGTTGGAGGGGCCGGGCGCGGCGGGCGTGAACCGCACAAACTGGGATTTGCGCTCGACTCCGCCGGCGGAGCCGACGCCCGAACAACTGGAGGCAATCGCCGCGGGATATGGATTCGGGCCGCGCGGGCCGTTTGTCGAGCCGGGGGAATACACCGTCAAGATCAAGGCCGGAGACAAGGAAGCCTCGCAAAAAGTCATGGTCGAAGAAGATACGCGGATCGCGATTTCAGCCGCCGACCGGACGGCCCGCCGCGAAATGATCGATCAACTCTACCCCATGGCCAAGACCACGGACAAAGACCGGAAAACAATTGAAGGCATACAGATAGCGCTGAAGGCCGCGCGAGAGCAGTGGAAGAAGGATGCGGGAAAACCCAAGCTCCCCGACGATATCGTCAAAGCCGCCGATGAACTGCAGAAAGAAGTAGACGCGGTGGCGGAGAGGTTTATTCGTGAACGCGAAGGCTTGGGAAATGCGGGGCCGCCGTTAGAATGGAAGCCCGACCCGCTCCCGAATCAAGTGCAGAACCTTCTGGATGACCTGGACGGATTTGTGGCTGCTCCCGATGGACAGCAGAAAGAGAAGCTGGCAGAGCTGACGCCGCTGGTCAGCGATGCTTCGGCGCAGGTCAAGAAAATCGCGGAGGAGGAACTGCCCGCACTGAATAAAAAGATAAATGACGCGGGAATTCCTCACATCGTTCCTGCGCCGCCGCCGCCGCGTGGCGGACGGGGCGGCGAAGAGGAGTTCGAGCAGTAACCTAGGCTCTGGAGTCTCCTGTCACCGAGACGCTTCCATACGGTTTGCGTCTAAGGGTCAGAAAAGGGTGTGTCAATCGGCGCATCGATAGGCAACGGCCAGCCGATCCGCGAATTCCTGAGGCTTTTCGATAGCCGGTACGGAGGAAATCGAGCATGAGTGTGAAGCAGCCCAGTCTGCGCGGTCTGACTGTGTGGTTTGTCGTTCTGGCAGCGTCGCAACGGCGCTACTGGCCAGCCGCAAACGACCGGATGCCGTAGAGCAGGAGAAGGACAAAAAGGAAGAAAAGAAGGACGAGAAGAAAGATGAAAAAAAAGGCCTGCCCTTGAAGTCCGACCGGAAGGTGGAGTTCACCACGGATGAGGGCACGTGGCTTTCGCTGGATGTTTCCCCGGATGGCAAGACCATTGTGTTTGAACTGGTCGGAGATATCTTCACACTCCCGATCGAAGGCGGTCAGGCGAAACTGATCTCCGGTGGCATGGCGTTCGACAGCCAGCCAAAATTTTCGCCGGATGGGCAGTGGATCACTTTCATTTCCGACCGCGAAGGCAGCGAGAACATCTGGATCATGCATCCGGACGGAACCGGCGTGAAGCAAGTTTCCAAGGACCCGAATAGCGAATTCACCTCACCGAACTGGGCTCCGGACGGAAAATACGTTTTTGTTTCGAAAGCGCAATTCGGCATCGGCTCAAGCGAAATCTGGATGTACCACGTGGACGGCGGCTCGGGCGTGCAGATCACCAAATCGAAGCCGACCCCGACCACGGAAAGGAGCAAGCGCCCGAATGCCATGGGCGTGGTGGCTTCCCCGGATGGAAAGTATCTTTACTATGCGGCGAAGCTAGGATCGCTCTACTACAACCAGCAGCTTCCCACCTGGCACATCGCCCGGCGTGACCGCAAGACCGGGGACGAAGACAACCTCATTCACCAGATCAAGAGCGCGTTTCGCCCGGTCCTTTCGCCGGACGGCAAGCAGATTCTCTACGTCACGCGATACGAGACGGCGACGATCAGGAATCGCTCTTTACCCGCGACGTTTTTCCGGGCTACGCCTTCCTGCCCGGGGGGAAAGAAGTTGTTTACAACCAGGATGGAAAGATCAAGCGGCTGGATCTTGCCTCTGGAACGGAAAAAACAATTCCGTTCACGGCCCAGGTATCACAGGAACTGGGGCCGAAGCTGGATTTCCCGCAAACGGTGGAACAAGGGCCGGTGAAGGCGCGGTTGATCATGGACCCGGCGGAATCGCCCGATGGCAAGAAGCTGGCGTTTTCCGCCATGACCCACCTATACACCATGGATTTGTCCAGCGGCAAACCGCAGCGCCTGACGGGCGAAAGCGCGCACGAATTTCAGCCGGCCTGGTCGCCGGATGGAAAATCCCTCGTTTATGTGACCTGGTCAAGCGCCGGCGGGCAGCTCTGGAGAATTCCCGCGGCGGGCGGAACACCGGTGCCGTTGTCAAAGTCGCTGGCGGTTTACAGCAATCCGGCGTGGTCGCCCGACGGCACGAAAATTGTCCTGCTTCGCGGCAATGCCTATGACCGGGAAAACAGCACCTTCGATGGCGGGCAGACGGAGAACGCCGACCTCATCTGGATTCCCGCGGACGGAGGAGACGCAAACTTGATTTTGCCCGCGCGCGGAGCGGGCGGGCCGCATTTCACCAACGACCAGGACCGCATCTATGTTTACACGCCGCAAGGGTTGGTGTCGCTGCGCTACGACGGGACGGACCGCCGCACGCACCTGGTGGTGAAAGGACAGGGACTGTACTTCTTCGAGGAACCGGTTCCGGCGGATGATATCGTGCCGAGCCCCGACGGCCAGTGGGTGCTCGCACACGTGATGAACCAGCTCTACGTGATAGCCATGCCGGTCGTCGGTGGGGAAGCGCCAACCGTCAACGTGACCTCCCCCGCCGTTCCGACAAAGCGGCTGACGGACATTGGCGCTGATTATTTCGCGTGGGCTGATGACGGCAAGACCATCACCTGGGCGGTGGGCGCAAGCCTTTTCCGCGAACCGCTGAGCGCCGTTTCTTTCGAACCGCCAAAGGATGAAAAAAAAGAGGGCGACAAGAAAGATGCCGACGCCAAGGATGCGGACAAGAAAGATGCCGCTTCGCAAACGGCTGATGCGAAGAAAGACGAAAAGAAGGACGAGAAAAAAGAGGAAAAGAAGCTGAAAGAGCAGGAAAAGGATGTTCAAGAGATCGCCGTCGATCTGGAATTCCCGCGAAAAACGCCCAAAGGCACAATCGTGCTGCGCGGCGCGACCGTGGTGACGATGAAAGGCGATGAAGTTCTGAAGAACGCCGACATCGTCGTCGAGAACAACCGGATCAAGAGCGTAGGTGCGAAGGGCAGTGTGCCCGGAGGAGCCAAGGTGTTTGATGTGAGCGGCAAGACCATCGTGCCGGGCTTTGTCGACACGCATGCGCACTGGACCGAGATCCGGCGCGGCATTCTGGACACGCAAAACTGGTCGTTCCTCGCGAACCTGGCGTACGGCGTGACCGCCGGGCTGGACGTGCAGACCGGTACCAACGACATGTTCGCGTACCAAGACCTGGTCGATAGCGGCGACATCCTCGGGCTGCGCGCCTTCTCCACCGGGCCCGGCGTTTTTTCCGACAATAACTTCCAGTCTGCCGAAGAAGTAAAAGGCGTGCTGACCAAGTACAGGAAATATTACCGCACGCACAACATCAAGAGCTACGTCGTGGGCAATCGCAAGCAGCGGCAGTACATGGTCGAGGCCTCAAAAGAGCTGGAAATGATGCCGACAACCGAAGGCGCTCTGGACCTGAAGCTCAACCTGACCCACGTGATCGACGGCTTCCACGGCAACGAGCACACGCTGCCGATTACCCCGCTTTACAACGACGTGATCCAGGTGTTCGCGAAGTCCGGGATCGCGGAAACACCGACCCTGATCGTGAATTACGGAGGGCCGTTCGGCGAGGACTACTGGTTTGAGAACAGCGAAGTGCACGACAACGCAAAACTGAACCACTTCATGCCACACCGGGTCATCGACCAGAGAACCAAGCGCCGGCAGGGATGGTTCCGCAAGGACGAGTATGAGTTTCCGAAGCTTGCGGCGCAGATGACAAAGCTGGAGCGCGCCGGTGGCCTGGTAGGTGTCGGCAGTCACGGCGAGATGCAGGGGATCGGTTATCACTGGGAGCTGTGGATGCTGGCGAGTGGCGGTATGACGCCCCTTGAAGTGCTGCGATGCGCAACCGTGAACGGCTCGAAGATTATCGGCAGGCCCGCGGATCTCGGATCGATTGAGCCTGGGAAGCTCGCAGACCTGGTGATCATGGACAAGAGTCCGCTCGACGATATCCACAACACCAATACGATTCACTGGGTGATGAAGAACGGTGAATTGTTTGAGGGAGACACCCTGAACCAGGTTTGGCCGGAACAGAAAAAGCTGGAACCGCTGTGGTTCTGGAGCAATTACGACGTGCCGAAGCCGGGAGAGCCGCTGCGCTACGGAAAGACGGCGCAGCCTTAAAGAGGGCCGGCGATTGGTAACTCCTCGCTCCCGAACAGCCAGGGAGAATCATCCACCATCGGTTACCCGTCGCGAGTCACTTTTCCGATTTTGCTGTGGCCCTAATCTGGGTGGAGCGATACCACTCGAACGTGCGCGCCAGGCCTTCCTCAAAGCTCACCTGGGGATCGTAACCAAGAATTTCCCGCGCTTGAGAGATGTCCGCCTGGGAGTCGCGGATGTCTCCATCGCGTGGCGGCTCGTACTTCGTCTCGAGCGTCTTGCCGGTAATTTTTCCAAGTTCGCGAAGGACTTCATTGAGGGAGACGCGCCCGCCCACGCCGACATTGAAAACTTTTCCGGAAGCGTTGGGCGCTTCACAAGCGAGTAGATTAGCTTGGACGGCGTTTTCGACATAGGTAAAGTCGCGCGTTTGTTCGCCGTCTCCGAAAACAAGCGGCTGTGTTTCTTCCAGAAACGCCGTACAGAACTTGGCAAGCACCCCGGAATACGGCGAACTGGGATCCTGCCGCGGCCCAAAGATGTTGAAATAACGGAGCGCGACGTTTTCCAGACCGTAGCACCGCCCGAATGTCTGGCCATAGAGCTCGCCAACGTACTTGGTGACGCCGTAAGGCGAGATGGGTTGCGGCTGCATGCTTTCAGTTTTTGGAAGAGTCGGCGTCTCGCCATAAGCAGAAGACGAAGCGGCGAAGACGACGCGTTTGACCTTCAGCTCTTTTGCCGCGACCAAAACGTTGAGTGTGCCTTCGATGTTGATCTTATTGGTCTCGATGGGGTCCTTGACCGAGCGTGGTACGGACGTGCGGGCGCCGAGGTGCAATACGTATTCCGCTTCATGCATGGCTTTCCGCACCACCTCAATGTCCGTGATACTGCCCTTGATGAAAGTAATCTTGTTGCGGATTTCTGCCAGGTTGTCTTCCTTGCCGGAAGAGAGGTCGTCGAGAACGACCACGCTGTGGCCGCGGCGGACGAGTTCGTCCACGGTGTTTGAGCCGATGAAGCCGGCGCCGCCCGTGACGAGGTAGCGCATTCAGGAATCCTCCTAGCTCTTGCGGCCGGCATGCGGCCGAGGATTGTTTCTGCCAACGCCGGGGTTGCCACCGCAGCAGATGACGCGAGCCCGGGAAAGACGACCGGCCCGCGTTTTGATACGCTCATAGTTCGCGGCGAGCCGGCAAAGGAAACCGGATGATTTCCGCGGACGGAAAGATATTGTACGACGGAAGCGCAGCGGGCGAGCAGCAGATTCAAGGGAGCGTCCCACAAAGAGCATGAGCCTCAAGACAACAGTCGGCATTACTGCGGTGGTGGTGCTGGGTTGTGCCGCGGGAGCGTTTTACTGGCTGCGCGCGCGAGGGGAGCAGCCCGCTCCCGAGGTGGTATCGACGGAGCCTCCCGGTTTCCATGAAGCGCCCTCGGCGGAGAAACCCGCAACCGCTGCGGCAGGGAAGTCATCATTGCCAACCGAGTCGAAAAAGGCCACGCCTCCCGTGGACCCCGGACTTCCTCTCAAGGCTGGTGAGGTGCTGGAGTACAGCGCAAATGTCTCCAAGCTCAATAATGTGGCAAGTTTGAAGCTGCAGGTTGCCGGGCAGGGCAATTTTCTGGGAAAGAGCACATGGCACTTGCAGGCGTTTGCGCACACCCAGAATCCGTTGCGAATGGTTTTTGAGCTTGATGATCAATTCGATTCCTACAGCGATGCCGGCACGCTCGCGAGTTTGCAGTATGAAATGCACCTGAGCGAGCGTGGGCAGAAGGTGGAGTCTGTCCAGCGCATGACCGCGACTGGCAAGGAGCCTGCCTCCGCGGATGCGACGGAGGCGCGGGTGCTGCCGGGAACGCGCGATCCGCTCGGGATGATGGAATATCTGCGAAACGTGGATTGGACAAAAACGCCGGAAGTGCGAAGCCCGGTCTACGACGGACACAAGCTGTACGATGTTCGCGCCAAGCTCGAAGCCCCCGCCGAGGAGGTGAACGTGCCGGCAGGAGACTACACGGTGTCAAAGATCGGGATTCGCGTGTTCGACGGCGGCGTGGAGATGAAGGAAGCGTCTTTCACGCTGTACGTGGCGAATGACGCGGCGCGCACACCCGTGTAGCTTGAAGCGGTCATGCCCTTCGCCACGGCGCGAGTGGAACTATTGAAAACGAAGTAAAAGGCCGTTGATGGAGTGCGGCGGTTCACCCCGGCTCCTGTCGGGGCCAAGCTGCCGCTTTTGCCGCTGCGAGCGGAAAAGCAAGAGCCTCTGTAGGCCCGCCTTCTGAGGCGGGCCGCCCTGCTACTTTCAACTCTTAACCGTTGACCGTGAAGCTCTCCGATCGTGCCGACGTTCATTTACATGCCAGCTGTTCGATGAGGCTGCAAGCGATGTGGCCGATGGTGATGTGACATTCTTGGATCCGCTGCGCGTCCCGTGAAGGAACATTCAAGAGAAGATCGACCTTGCCGGCGAGGTGCCCACCTGAGTCTCCCGTTAACGCCACGAGATACGCGCCGCGAGTGCGCCCGGCTTCCACGCCGCGGAGGATATTCGGACTCTCCCCGCTCGTGGAGAGAGCCACCAGGACGTCCGGTGT